>CAMLNK010000604.1 GCA_946481035.1 uncultured Dyadobacter sp.
GTAAATAGGGGTAAAGGGTGATAAACAAAAGTGCTTATACGCGCCAATTTCGCGGTTTTTGATTTTGGCGGTTACTGCTGTTTTCCTATATTTATTGAAAATGTTTGCAAATTGTTTGCAAATAATCAGAGGCAAAAACGTGCAGTATGATAGCAGCGACCCCTAAATTGGCCCTTGTCCTTGACAAAAGGTTTGCAAAAAAAGAGGGCTTATACCCTGTTAAGCTCCGAATCACCTTCAAACGCGAATCAAAATATTATTTGACCGGCCAGGACATGACCGAAGAGGACTTCGTGCGGCAACGCGATTGCGAGCTTTTGAGATCAAAAAAATACATTGGCACAAAAGAGTACGCTCAATTGTCCGCTATCAGTAAAAGCTTAAACAGGCATGTCGAAGAGGCAAATTTGGTTATCGGCAGAATGAAGGTATTTACATTCGATCTGTTCGAAGGTAAATCTGGCCAAGTAACTGTGGATTCTGATGATGTTTTTTCAGCCATAGAAAATAAAATCGAGTCCTTAAAATCAGAAGAGCGTATCGGAACGGCAATCACTTATGAGAATGCTCTTACCAGCTTTCGGAAGTTCTATCCTAAGAAGAAGTTACCAATCGGAAACATTACCGTTCGCTTCCTTCGCGATTATGAGAAATGGATGGTCAGTAATGGTAGCACGCTGACAACTGTCGGTTTTTATCTTCGGAATTTGCGCGCGGTGATCAATATTATGATCGATAACGACAAACAGAAACTGGATGAGTATCCGTTTGGTCCACGCCGATACGTGATCCCCACTAAGAAGAATTCAAAAAAGGCGTTATCCAACGATGAGTTGAGAAAGATCCTCACCTATCAACCTGATGCGTTAGAAGCCAAGTACCTCTCGTATTGGCTGTTTATGTACATGGGAAATGGAATGAATCCTACTGATATGGCCAGGCTTAAATACTCAAATCTCCGATCAGACAGAATTAAGTTTACGCGCGAGAAAACGAAAAGGACAAATCGAGAAAACACTCTCATCGAGGTTCACTTATTGCCTCAGATGAATGATATTATCGCCAGCTGGGGAAATCCGGTTTCTCGTGAAAATTACATTTTTCCAGTGCTGGACATGGATATGGATGCATTGAAAATTAAGCGAACTGTCCAGCAATTCGTGAAGCAGATCAACAAATACATGCGTCGAATCGGCGAGAAGCTGGAAATCGACAAACAGATCACGACGTACGTTGCAAGACATAGTTTCGTGACCAAATTGATTTTGGAGGGTGGGACCCTGATGGAGATCAAATCGATGACTGGTCATAAGAGCATAACTACCACAGAAGGATATGTAGGAAGTATCGAAGACGCACGATTGAAAAAAATCACAAGCCGGCTTCTCAATTTTGATGATCCAAATGAAAGCAAAGCGGATAGCACTTCTTGACTTACATGGTTTCTTTCGGTTCTTTGAACAAGAAGATCCCAGCATTCTGGAATTCGTTGAAAGCGAATGCATGATGCTAGAGCGCTGGGGGCTTGATTTGGAACAGGTCGTTGCAGAACTGGGCTCGCTTTTATCTGAATGGTCGGCACTGCTCAAATTTCGCAACCAAATATTTCCTAGCTCGTACGAAACCGGATTGGCCGCGTTTTCTGAAAGGATATCCGGTATTACATTTTTCGGGAAAGACGATCCTGATTTTCTTAGGACCGAGCTGCGCGAAGTATTATATTATGTAATCTATGGCCGTCGTGCATTCAACAATACTTGTCTCTTTGACCATTGGACAGACTCACTTACCCAAATTAGTATGGAGTTGGATGAAGGAGAAGGCAAGCTGGCAATTTTCAATCTGCGTAGTCAGGAAAATAAATTTCATCCCATTGACGGTTACAGCAAGTTTCCCCGGATCGGCCTAGCCTTCTGGCAGCAGGCGATCGGTATCTTCACCCTCCGGTTCGAACATGCCAGCACTCCAGTTATTTCACAGGAGAGAAAAGCAGCAGCCACGAAACCGCGAGGAGATATCTATTCCTACTTGACCGATGTCGATGTGGATGCTTTCAAGAGGGAGCTCTTCCAGCGGGGCATTATCAGTGGCCCGCAAGAGTTTATACCCCGAAAGAACACGTTTCACAAACTCACCCATATTTTGGCGTTGCCCTATATGCTTCAACACCTGGGTGTGATAGATGCCAGTTTTTTTGATTGCACACAGCTCGAACGGGTGGATATCTATGCGGCCAGTTTTTCAATCCGGTTCGGAAGAAATGTCCTTTCAGATTTGGCGGTGACTGACTTTGTTACCCAGCTGGAAAAAAAAGATCAATCCGATATTGCCTGGGTTTTTTATAACGAAGTAGCTGCTGCGGTTAAAGCGTCAATGTAAAGCACTAAACGCTCTCCTCGATCTTACATCTGTTTATCATTGTCTGGCTCCTTGTCATGTCAGATGACCAATTTTGACCTGTTGCCGCATTTTATTTGCCATTGTTTTTCAATCACTATCAACAATTGGCATCATGAAAAATTCGTATTCCCACATCCACAATCTTGGCACTGATCCAAGTGAGGCTACGTTCGACGGGCTTGTGCAAAAGCTGGTCGAGAAGGCTTTGCTTAATGTATCCGAACCTCTGATCGAGTCGGTCGTCGAAAGGGTTATCACCCGCAAAATCGCAGATGACACAGACCATCCGATGGAGATAGAAGAAGCAGCCTTGCTAGTGAAAAAATCAAAGCAAACCGTTTATGCCTACTGCTCGCAGGGCAAGATCCCTTTTCACAAGAGTGGGAGCCGTAACATCTTTTTTCGCAAAGAGCTGATCGAGTGGCTCCGGTCGAACCGCTAAACCAACGATCTTATGAAAGCAAACAAAGACCAGGATATTGGCGCGCTGATATCCAAGACCGGATACGTCCGGATCGCTACCAGCTATTATAAGTTGGTCGACCGTCCCAATATGGATGGCTCATTTGAAAGCAAACTGGCGCTCTGGTCAGTTGAATGCATCAAGGCCGACTATGGAAGGGATTTTGTTTCAGGCATTCCTAAACTGCATGGTTTTTGCCTGTTCCCAGACCATTTTGGCTTTAATCAGGTGATTGGCAAGTTCTATAACCTTTACCACCCGTTTGAGCATGAACCAAGCCCAGGCGATTGTCAAGTTACACTTGATTTTGTCCGTCACATTTTTGGAGACCAGTACGAGCTCGGGCTTGATTACCTGACCCTGCTTTTGAAAAACCCACTTCAAAAGCTTCCCATCCTTTGTCTGGTCAGTAAGGAGCGGAATACGGGCAAGACTACTTTCCTGAATTTTCTCAAATCCATGTTTGGCCGCAATATGACGGTCAATACCAATGAGGAGTTCAGCTCCAATTTCAACGATGATTGGGTATCGGCATTGATCATCGCCATTGATGAAACCTTCCTGGAAAGAAAGCAGGATAGTGAAAGGATCAAAAACCTGAGCACGGCCCTCAAATACAAATCCGAGGGTAAGGGAAAAGACCGAAATGAGGTGGAATTCTTTGGCAAGTTTATCCTGTGCTCTAACAATGAAGATAGTTTCGTTTTCATCGAACCAGGGGAGACCAGGTATTGGGTACGGAAGATAGAGCCATTCGCCAGGGAGAACATCCGCTTGCTCTCCGAATTGCGGTCCCAGATCCCGGCTTTTCTGGATTACCTGATCGAGCGGCCGCTTTCAACGGCCAACCAATCGCGAATGTGGTTCGACAAAGAGCAGATTCGGACACCGGCACTACAAAGACTGATCAAACGCAACCGAAGCCGGGTCGAGTTGGAACTGACCGAATCATTACAGCATATCATGGATGCAAGAGAGTTATCGAAGATATGTTTCTGTACCGGTGACGCTTTAAACTGGCTTTCTGTCCGGGGGCTGCGCAACATTGACTCTGCCCAGGTCAAACGGGTGCTCCAAACGGACTGGGGCTTAAAGCCGAGCCCTAATTCCAATTCATACACCCGCTACACCTTGCTGTCTGATAGCAGTGTTTTTGAAAGCCAGCACCGGGGCCGTTTCTATCA
>CAMLNK010000605.1 GCA_946481035.1 uncultured Dyadobacter sp.
GGCCGCGTTTTTATTTTTCATAACAATGGCGAGCCGGAGGTATTTATGGGCTCCGCCGACTGGATGAACCGTAACATTTACCGCCGGATCGAGGTCTGTTTTCCGATCTATCACCCCGATTTAAAAAAGCAGCTTATCGACATCCTGGGCCTGCAATGGGACGACACCGTGCAGGCCGTTTGGATCGATGAAAAGCTGCATAATGCGCCGGTTACGACGCTTCCCGGGGGCGTGCGCTCGCAGGAGGCCATTTACCAGTACCTGACGGGCACTGTCGAGAATTATAAAAAGACATTCTGATGAAAAAACAATACCGACCGATGCTGGCGGCGGTTGCATTGCTGGGCTTGCTCGCAGCCGGCTGCAATTCGACGCAAAAAGAGACGGAGATTTTCCGCGAATATGATTTAAATAAGCCCGAGAAGTTCAACCTGCCCGAGAGCCTTTTCGAGGTATCGGGCATTGCATTCGATAAAGGACAGAGCGATACGGTTTATGCGATCCAGGACGAGGACGGAAAGCTGTTCAGGCTGGCGTGGGATGTGCCAAAACAGCAGCATTCGAAATTCAGCAAAAAGGGTGATTATGAAGATGTTTCGATCATCAACGACCGCGCTTACATTCTGAAAAGCAATGGTACCATTTATACATTCCCGATGGCCGAGGCGGTTTTTGAAGAGCCGGAAGGAGTAGCCGAGGTGAAGAATGTGTTACCAAAAGGCGAATATGAAGGAATGTACGGCGACGAGGGTACCGGCGAGCTCTTCGTCATTTGCAAGAATTGCGCAGGTGACGATTCAAAAAACAGTGTTTCGGGGTACATTCTGAAAACCGGGCCGGATTCGGTGATTGTCGCCTCGGGCAAGTTTGCGATCAATGTGGACGAGATCAAGGCCATTACCGGCAAAGTGTCCCGTGGTTTCCGGCCGTCGGGCATTGCACAGAATCCGATCACGAAGGAATGGTACATCATTTCGGCGGTGAACAAGCTGGTGGTGGTAGCCGACCGGCAGTGGCGGGTGAAAGATGCCCATCACCTGAATAGCAATATGTTTATCCAGCCGGAGGGCATTGCATTCGACAACGCGGGCAACCTTTATATTTCCAATGAAGGCGACGACCTTTTCAGCGGGAATGTGCTCAAATTCAGAAAATCGGGCCGATAGGCCTTTGCCGACATCCTATGAATAGATATTTACTCCGTTTACTCGCATTGGGGACAGTTCTGGCAGGCGTATCGTCCTGCGCGAGCTATAAAACCCGGTTTTCAAAGGAAGGTGCGCAATGGCAGTCGGCCTCGCCCGATCCTGCACTGGAACTGAAACATACCATGTACCTGGTGGGCGACGCAGGCAACGACTCGCCCGAAAACCGCGCTCCGGTTTTGGAATACCTCAAAACAAAGCTCGGTACCGAATCGAAAAACAGCTCTGTCTTGTTTCTCGGCGATAATATCTACGAATCGGGCATGCCGCCGTCGGAGGATTCTGCCGCGCGTAAAGTGGCCGAGTTCCGCATTAACTCTCAGCTCGAAACGCTCGAAAATTTTAAAGGCCACCCCATTTTCCTGCCCGGTAACCACGACTGGCGCGGCTGGGGAGTGAAGGGATTGAAACGTCAGGAAAAATACGTTCAGAAACACATCAACGAGGCGCGCGGTAAGAAGGATAAGGATGATTACGAAGATTACTTTCTTCCATTGAACGGCTGCTCGGGCCCGGAAGTGGTGGAACTGAATGATAATGTGGTGATTATCGTCGCCGATTCGCAATGGTGGCTTACCGACTGGGACCGCGACCAGAAGGTCAACGACGGGTGCGAGATCAAAAACCGTGAGCAGTTCCGGTTTGTGTGGGAAAACGTAGTCCGCAAATACCGCAACAAGCACGTGGTAATTGCGATGCACCACCCGCCTTATACCTATGGCCCGCACGGGGGAAGGTTTACCATCAAACAGCACATTTTCCCGCTCACCGAGCTGAACCCGAAGCTGTACATTCCGCTGCCGGTACTTGGTAGCCTGAGCGCATTGTTCCGCGCGACGATCGGCTCGCGGCAGGATGTGGCCAACAAGCATTATAAAGACTTGCGCACGGCGGTGCTCGCGGGCGCGAAAAAGAACGGCAAGTTCATTTTCGCGAGCGGGCATGAGCATGCATTGGAATTTATCGAGAACGACGGCCAGGAGTTTATCGTGAGCGGAAGCGGCTCGAAGGTCAGCCCGGTAAGCCTTGGAAAAGGTTCGATGTTTTCGTCTTCCAAGCTCGGTTTCTCTACATTGAGCTTTTATGCAGGCGGTGAAACCTGGGCTAAGTTTTGGGAAGTGACGCCCGACGGTAAGGATGCGAAACTGGTGTTCCAGCACAAAGTGAAGGACAAGCAGCAGATCGAAATACCGGATTCCACCATCGCATTTACCGAATACAACCAGCACGCCGATTCGACCACGAAATTTATTGTGAGTAACGAGGTGAAACCGATCGGCAAGATCCATAAGGCTATGCTGGGAGAGCATTACCGGCCATTATACCTGCAACAATACCGCTTTCCGGTGCTGGATATGGCTACTTACAGAGGCGGCGTGATACCCATTAAGCAAGGCGGCGGCAACCAGACCAACTCGCTGCGCCTGCGCGACAACGACGGCCGGGAGTATGCCATGCGCGGGTTAACCAAGGACGTAAGCCGGTTTCTGCCTTTTCCGTTCAACCAAATGATCGCGGCGCAATACCTGGTGGAAGATAACTTCTTGTCGACCAATCCGTTTGCACCACTGAATATGCCTGCATTGGCGGGGGCTATTAATGTTTATCATACCAACCCCCGAATGTACTATGTGCCGGCGCAACCCGGCCTCGGTACATTTAACAGCCTTTTTGGCGGTACGATGAACCTCGTAGAAGAACGCGCCGATGGCAAAAGATGGAAGGATGCCGATTTCTTCGGGAATCCAGACAAGATCGTGAGCACACCGGAGCTTGTGGAGGCATTGCTGGAAAACAGTAAAAATAAAGTCGATGAACCGTGGGCGATCCGCACTCGCCTGCTCGATTTCGTGGTCGGCGACTGGGACCGCCACGACGACCAGTGGGCCTGGGCTTCGACCAAGCAGAAGGACGGCACCATCATTTACCGCCCCATCCCCCGCGACCGCGACCAGGCATTCTCACGCTATGACGGCTTTTTGACCAATATCGCACGGCAGACGCTGCCTTTCCTCCGGCAATTGCAAACCTACGGCCCGGAGATCCAGAGCATGAAATGGACCACGTGGAGCGCACGGCTTTTCGACCGCACTTTTCTGAACGAGCTGAGTTGGGAGCAATGGGAAGAGCAGGTGAAATTTATCCAGAAAAACCTCACCGATGAGGCTATCGAAGCATCATTCAAGGACTGGCCGGCCAAAGCACGAGAAATGGCGTCGCTCAAAATGATCGAAGGCTTGAAGGCGCGCCGGGCGCATTTGATGGAGATTGCGCGCACGCATTACGAATTTGTGAGTAAGGAAGTGAATGTGATCGGTACGGAGGAGCAGGAGCGCTTCCTGATCGAGCGGATCGACGACGCGCATACGCGTGTGACCGTGTACGAAACGGGCAAGGAAGGCCGTATCAAGCACCAGAACTACCAGCGCGTTTTCGAAAATGCGGTGACGCACGCCATTAACATTTATGGAAATGGCGACGACGACGAGTTTATCGTTAAAGGCGATGTGCGGAAGGGCGTGAAGCTGCGGCTGATCGGCGGGCTGGGCAAGGACGTTTTCGCGGATAGCGCGCACGTGAGCGGCGGCGGGAAGAAAACGCTGGTTTACGACGATTTGAAAAATAATACCATCATAGCCGGTTCCGACACGAAGGATAAGCGCACGAGCCTGTACCGTTTCAATGTGTACGATCGCCGGAGCGCCGATAGCAACTACGATATCACATTGCCGATCCCGGTCCTGGGAGCCAACCCCGACGACGGCTTTTTCCTCGGTGGGGCCGTGAATATGACCAAATATGGCTTTAAGAAAGAGCCGTACAAGTCGGTGTAGACCAT
>CAMLNK010000606.1 GCA_946481035.1 uncultured Dyadobacter sp.
TGGTTTGCCTGCTTTCAGGAAATGCTTCCATACTGATTGGGAGCCAGCTTAACCAGGCCGCGGCCGGCGATGTGTTTCTGATCGGCGGTGACCTCGTGCATGCGATCCATTGCGCCGCGAGAGAGGATACGGAAATTCTGAGCCTGCATTTCAAGGATAGTTATTTCGCCGATGTGCTGAACATTTTCAAGGATTTTCAACCCGCGGCACACCTGATGAGCCAGTCGGTGCGGGGACTGCTCTGGCGCAACCAGGCAGACGGGATCATCCCCAAAATTCTCCGGTTGAAAACGGCGAGCGGGGTGGATGCAGTTATTGCAGCTATGGAAATGATGGCGGCTATGACCTCACAAAAACAATGGCAAATCCTCAATCAGGCCCGTTTTCAGCCCGTGCAGCCCGACGAGCAACCCGATGACAAGATCCGCAAGATCTTCGATTACACCCAGCAACACTTTCGTGAGGCGATCACACTCGCCCAGATCGCCTCGTTGGTCAACTTTACGGAAACATCCCTTTGCAGGTACTTTAAAAAGTATACCGGCAAAAGCTACTACCAGTATCTGAATGAGGTCCGTATCGACAAAGCCTGCGCCTTGCTGATCGCCGATGAGTCCAGGAGCATTGAGGAAGTGGGGTATATCACCGGGTACAGCAGCCCTTCCACTTTTTATAAGCATTTCAAAAAAATACTGCGGATGACGCCGAAAGAGTATCAGTCTACGGCCCTCACTGCCTGATTTACGTATGCATGAGGTGGTGAGAGATTACTGGCCGAAGGTCAGGGCAATCCGTTTCAACTCACCCTCACTGCTGCTCACGGTAATGGAGATGTGCATCAAAACACAAAGATCCTTAACAATCACTAACCCGATCCCGCGCTGATCCGGGTATTGAGATGCCCGCAGCCAGTCCTGATAAGTCCTGTATCCAGCGCTTAACCATTTGGCCAGATCTTCCGGCATACCTTCCGCGTTGTCTTCAATATACAGCTGTTTACGGCCGTGCTCTTTGCCGGAAGAAACTACCACCTCGGTCGATCCTATTTTTAATGCATTGTCGATCAGGTTATGAATAATGATAGAGAGCAGATTTCTGTCGCTATAAACTTCGAAACTGCCGGCAACCTCGTTCCGAAGCCGGACCTCCCGGAAAGCGGCCACGGAGGAAAATAATTCTAGGACATCAGACACGAGCTCGCGCGCAGGCACGAGCTCCATTTGTGTCAGGGAAGTCGATTCTTTATGTTGCAATTTGATATAGTCCAGCAAATTCTTTGAAAGCGCCCCAAGTTTTTTGGACGTTTTCAGTGATTCTTCACTCATGCGGAGCACAAACTGGTTCATCTGCGACTGCCTCTGCAGGTAACCATTGATCTGTTCGAGGCAGAACTCGATGTAATGAAGCGGGGTCTGGATATCGTGGTTCACGGCGGCGACTACCTGATTAGTCAGCCGGTATTGACGGAGTATACTTTCTTCGCGCTCCTTTTGCAGCAGGTTTCGAATGCGCCATTTCACAGTGAAAAGTAATATCCCAAAGAACAGACCCGCAACCGACATCTTAAACCACCACGTTTCGAACCATGCTGGCGGGATACGCAAGCGGATTACCTTAACGGTATACTTCCCTGGCTCAAATCCGTCCATTTTCTTAATTACCAGGCGATAATCACCATATGCAATCTTCGGAATGCTGATCAGCAAATCCCTGCCGACAGGGAACCATTTCTCTTTTCTGCTGCCCCCTGCCAACGAATAGAACATATGGATATTGGACGCGTCACCCATATAAGGAGTCGCCAACTGCACGCGCAATTGTTCGAAGCTGCTCGAAAGCTCCAATCTGTCGCCAACGGGCACTTTCCTGCCGTCTTCCCTCACGGTACTGACAAAAATCCCCCGGTCGGGCAGTTCCGGCTTGACTTGCGACGGTACAAACCATACGAGCCCGTCCATCGAGGGAAATGACACGGTTCCATCCGCCAGCTTAGCCGAACAAGGCATGCAGCCGCCATTGAACTCGTTGGTTTCAAAGCCGCTTGCTTTGTCATAAAACAGATAATACACTGGCGTTTGCTGATCCCGGGCATATTGGATCAATTGTTTTTTGGATATCTGAAATAACCCGTGGTTAGTTGTAATCCAAAAGAACCCCCGGGGATCCTCCGAAATGCAATGCGCATTCGCCAGGTAGCCGTCGCTGTCGTTGGGGAAATGCACAAGCTTGTTCGCGCTCAAAAGATAGAAACCATTGCCATAGGTGGTAATCCAGGTTCCCTGTTCCGTTGTGTAAAAGCTCCTGATATTTACAGTTGCCAGGCCCCCGACGGCCTGGATAGTCCGTTTGGCGATATTCAGACGGTAGAGCCCCCTTTCTGTTCCCAGAAACAGTACACCCGGGCTTTCCTTGCCCATGATGGTGACTATGCCGATCTTCGCCTTCACCATCAACCGTACCTGGTATGCACCGGCCCGTCCGTCGAGCCTGTAAACGGCACCGTTTTCCGCTCCAATCCATAGCACCCCCTCTGTATCCATGAAAAGGGATTTAAGTATTTCCGGTATACGAACGCTGTCGAGGATTTCCCTGCCGGTTTTATCCAGCCGGTATAGTTGATTCCCTCCGCCTATCCAGATAGTGCTATCGCTTGCCATGGCCATCGAATATTTATAATTAAGGCGGTTCATAAATGGGGATACATTTCCCGCCATGGCCCTTGTCCCCTTAGCGTCGGTACCTAATCTGTAACCCTGGGCCGTCAATATGGAACGTCCCGGTCCGGGAACCTGCGCGTAGTATACATTATCGGCACCCGCCTCGTCCAATCTCAGCGCATAAAATTCCCTTTTCCTGATCAGATAAAGCCCCTTTGTCAGGCTACCCAAATACAGGATCCCTTGTCTTTCATCGAAATCCACCGAGACAATATTATGATCGTTAAAATCAAATTTTTCCAACAAAAGTTTTGTCGTGAGATCGCCGCCGGGCTGCCTTTCCAGTCGGTAGAGGCATTTGTCGAGGTACAGGAATGTCTTTTTCGACACACAGTTGTAATGTATTTCAGGGGTAACCCGGAAATGGCCCGGGTTCGATGCAATATCTCCGCCTACTTCCAACGCGCGCGCGTCTATGCCTCCCGGGCCAATTTCACGGTATGCCCCCGTGCTGTCGACCATGTATGCATTGCCAGCAATCGCAAACATTTCGCGGATTGCTGCTTTTGCGCGATAAATTGTTTTTTTACCGCCGATATACGTGAGCATGTTGCGGTACCACACCAGAAATTGGCCCTGGTCCATGGCCATAAAATACCGCTGCTCATTGGGTAGGAATGCGAATTGGGCCGGTAAGCTGCTGAGGACATTGTTACGTGCCACCCGGCCGTCCCCGGATGGATTGATCTTCTGCAAATTGATCTGAAAAGCCTTGTCTACCTCTGCGAGTCCGTCGTTTGAAACCCCGATGTATTCGCCTCCTTCCGACAGTGCATAGAACGGATAAGCAGCGCGCAACGATCCGGTGTTAAACCCTTGGACAAAACTACGGATCCGGTTGCTCGAAATGGGAAGCGCCGAACGGTCAAAAGTGGTAAATCGTTGGCCGTCAAACCTGACCAGACCGGCTTCGGTACAAAGCCAGACAAAACCATTCCCGTCGATACTGACAGCCTTGACGCTGTTCTGCGGTAAACCGTTCTCGTCGGTGTAACGAACGATCCGATAACTGGATAACTCTGGCTGCGCCGTGGCCGACACCAGCACCAGGCAAACAAATAACGGCAAGAGCAGGCCAAATTTTATTCCCATTTCATCAAAATAAACTGCGTCGGCCCCACGGATGTCTTGCCATGGGCAACCTAATGGTTCAGTTCCAGGTAGGTCGTCAATTCGATCGGGTTATTAACACCCAATTTTT
Source organism: uncultured Dyadobacter sp. (assembly GCA_946481035.1). The sequence continues at coordinate 3,919 of CAMLNK010000606.1, forward strand.
CAAAAATGCGTGTCTTGTAAGTACTGACAGAGGAAGGCGAAAGGTTTATACAATCGCTGATGGCCTTTGTGGACATTCCTTTGGACAAGAGCTTTGCGATTTCCAATTCTTTATCGGAAAGCTTG
>CAMLNK010000607.1 GCA_946481035.1 uncultured Dyadobacter sp.
GGCTTATGGTACTGCTTTTCCTCGGCGACCCACGCGGCGCATTGATCGTGATCCTCACCATCCCGACCTCCATTATCTCGGGCGTTTTGTTCCTGAACCTGTTCGGACAGACCATCAATATCATGACATTGAGCGGATTAGCACTTGCAATCGGTATACTTGTGGATGAAAGTACGGTGACGATCGAGAACATTCACCAGCATTTTGATATGGGGAAACCGAAAGCACTCGCTATTTGGGATGCCTGTAAGGAAATCGCATTCCCTAAGTTGCTCATCCTCTTCTGTATCCTTGCCGTATTTGCTCCTGCATTCACCATGGGCGGCATTCCGGGGTCGTTGTTCCTGCCGCTGGCATTAGCGATCGGTTTCAGCATGATCGTATCCTATTTTCTCGCGCAGTCGTTTGTTCCGGTAATGGCCAACTGGATCATGAAGGTGAAGCACCACAAAAAGGCCGACGGCTCTGAAATGACCGACGCCGAAGAATTTGCCGCATCGGGCCTGAGCAAGGACCCCGACGCGCAGAAAGAAGCATTGATCCACCGCGCCGATGCCGACCAAAACGGCAAAATCAGCACATTCGAACGCATCCGGGCGCGATTTATGCGGTTTATCAACCGGGCAATGCCTTTCCGGAAACCGATAGTGGCCGCATACCTGATCATCACTACCGCATTGGCTGCATTTTTGTTATCCAACATCGGGAAGGATGTTTTGCCCAAAGTAAACGGCAGCCAGTTCCAGGTGCGCCTTCGCGCTCCCGAGGGCACACGTATCGAACGCACGGAGGAAAAAACGCTCAAAACAATAGATATTATTAAAAAGATAGTAGGTCCCGAAAACGTGTCCGTAACCTCGGCTTACGTCGGCCAGCACCCCGGTTTGTTCTCGGTAAGCCCTATTTACCTGTTCATGGCAGGTCCGCAGGAGGCGGTTTTGCAGGTTGGTTTGCACGAAGAATTCCATACCAATCTGGATGAGTTGAAAGAAGAGATCCGCAAGGAAATGAAGCAGGCCATGCCCGACATGACCACCTCTTTTGAACCCATTGAACTGACCGACAAAATCCTCAGCCAGGGCTCGCCTACCCCTATTGAAGTACGGTTATCGGGACGCGACAAGAAGCTGAACGAGCAATATGCGGAAAAGGTGATTGCCAAATTGAAGGAAATCAGCTACCTGCGGGATATTCAGCTGGCACAGTCTACCAAATACCCGGCAGTGAAGGTGGAAGTGGATCGCATACGGGCGGCGCAGCTGGGTGTGGATATGAACGATGTTTCGCGGTCGCTGATCGCCTCGACCTCGTCGTCGCGCTATACCGACAAGAATATCTGGGTGGATGAAAAAGGTGGTTTCAGCTATGCGGTGCAGGTGCAGATCCCGGAAGGTAAAATGAACAGCGTGCAGGAAATGGGCGAAATACCGCTGCTTAGAAATTCCAGCCGCCCCGTGCTGAGTGACATCGCCACCATTACGCCCGATACGACTTACGGCGAAAACGACAACCTCGGCGCCATGCCCGTGCTTTCGGTCACCGCCAACCTGAACAATACCGATCTGGGTGTGGCGCAAGCCGATGTGAGAAAAGCATTGGCGGCCGTTGGGGAGCTGCCCCGCGGGCTTACTGTCGAGCTGGTAGGTTTGAGCCAGACATTGACCGATACCCTGGACAGCCTTCAAAACGGCCTCGTAGTAGCCATTGTGGTGATCTTCCTGATGCTGGCGGCTAACTTCCAGTCGTTTAAAGTTTCGGCCATTGTGCTGGCTACCGTTCCGGCAGTAATCCTCGGCTCGCTTGCATTGCTGATGGTAACCGGCTCCACATTGAACCTTCAAAGCTACATGGGCATTATTATGTCGGTGGGGGTATCTATTTCGAATGCCGTACTTTTGATTACCAATGCCGAACAGTTGCGCAAGCACAGCGGCAATGCCATTGAAGCAGCCAAAGAATCGGCGGGCCTTCGCCTCCGCCCCATCGTGATGACCGCCGTGGCGATGGTAGTGGGGATGGTACCGATGGCAAGCGGGCTTGGAGAAGCCGGTGACCAGTCGTCGCCGCTGGGCCGTGCGGTAATCGGCGGGCTGATCGCCTCCACATTCGCCGCATTGTTTATCCTGCCGCTCGTATTTGCGTGGGGACAGGGCAAAGCCTCGACCCAAAGCGTTTCCCTCGATCCCGAGGATGAAGAAAGCAAGTTTTATGTTCCAATGACCCGTTAATCACAACATCGAACCTATCCGACTATGAGACATATTCATCAAATAGCCCTGACCGTACTCGTTGCAGGCGCAGCGACGATCCTGCAAAGCTGCGGTTCATCACGGGCCGAAGAAGAAGAGCACCAAAAGGCAGCTGCCGAAACGAGTACCCACGCCATAGAGGCATTCCCGCTTAAAAAAGAACAGTTGGTGTCGAATATCCGGATCCCCGGCGAGCTGATAGCATTTCAGCAAGTGGATATTTATGCCAAAGTGAGCAGTTTTGTCAAAAAACTCCATGTAGACGTGGGTAGCGAGGTTCGTGAGGGCCAGCTTTTGGCCACCATGGAAGCGCCTGAGCTTACCTCCCAGCTCATTACGAGCGAATCGCGCCTGAAATCGTTTGAAGCCATTTACCAGGCCAGCAAAGCGAATTACGAACGCCTGCTCGAAACCAGTAAAACGCCCGGTACCGTTTCCCAAAACGACCTGGACGTGGCGCTGGCCAAACAGCGCTCAGACCTCGCCCAGCTGGATGCGGCACGCTCTGCCAGCCGTGAAATCACGGATACACGCAATTACCTCGAAATCCGGGCGCCATTCAGCGGCATTATTTCCGCGCGTAACGTGAGCACAGGTGCGTACGTGGGACCATCCGGCAAAGGCTCGGAGTTGCCGCTATTTACATTGGTAGAGCAGCGCAGGCTGCGTTTGGTGGTGGCGGTGCCTGAGCAATATACCAGTTACCTCAAAAACCAGAGCCAGGTTACCTTCAAAGTAAAGTCGCTTCCCAGCCAGGAATTCCCTGCCAAAGTGACCCGCCTCGCAGGGGCGCTCGATGCACGTTTACGCTCTCAGCGCACGGAAATGGATGTTTCTAACAGTGATAGAAAACTTTTGCCCGGTATGATCGCCGAAGTTTCGATCCCATTGTCGGGAGATGCCAACACTTTTGCCGTTCCGAGGACGGCTGTCCTGAACTCGACCCAGGGAACCTATGTGATCAAGGTCGCAGACAAACGGGCGGTATGGATACCCGTGAAAACGGGCAGCAGCAGCACCGAAAAAACCGAGATATTCGGCGATGTGAAAGAAGGCGATGTGCTGGTAAAAGTCGCTAATGAGGAAATCCGCGACAATTCGGATTTGAAAGATGTGAAACAGGCGGCCATGTAGGCCATTCAGCGAAGGGCGGTTTTGCCCTCTTTCAATACTATTCTTAATTTAAAACCTGCAAGATCGGTCTTTACCTCACGGCAAAGGCCGTTTTTGTAGGAGTAAACCCCTTCTTTGCCATCCGGCAATGTTACGCCGTATCTGCCCTCAGAAAGCTTCCGGATGTTGCACATTTTGCCGTAACGTTCGGAATAGACCTCTGTAATGTTAATAGGCTCCTTATAATACAGGCTGGTAATGGTGCTGCTGATCGGCTTGTTCACCCATACCTTGGGCTTGTCTTCTACGTCCTCGCCCGAGAACAGCACCTCATAAAGCGATTTGGAACTGGTTTTTGTCAGCGTTTTTTCTTTCAGATCGCCGTTGACGTGGTGCGCGCAGGTTGCGGAAACGAGTTTTCCCTGCACATAATTGGTCTGGGTCGAATACGACCCTTTGTAAAACATGACCTTAAAATCTGACTCGATGCGGTGCGTTTCCGTATTGTCGGCTCCTTTTTCATCGAATACCTTCAAAGAGCCGATGGTCCGGCCGGCCACGATCACATCATAGACATTTTGCGCCCTGGCAGCCGGCCCGGCGAGCATTAAACACACGATTATTACAAATCCTGATACACGCATCTTCCCTCTTGTTTTGGTTCCCAATAGTGTGC
>CAMLNK010000608.1 GCA_946481035.1 uncultured Dyadobacter sp.
TCGTCCTTGCAGCACGAGAGTGCCACGGAAATCGTAACAAGCAAGGCATTGGTCAGCAACTTTTTCATGGCGCCTGTTTTGTTGATTTTAAGGAGTTTTAAATACAAAACGTATAAAATATAAGATACACCTTCGGGTACTTTGGTTGTAATGCATTCGCAGCAGATAATTGAAAATACTGATGTTTAAACGGTCGGTTTGGACAACGGCAAGTGCGGTACCGTTTATTTACTTTGTTCAAACCAACCAATAATCGCCGGATACAAATCCGCGATGGTTTGCCCTTTTTTTCGCTCTTTGTATATTTTAACTAAAAACTGATCAAACTCCGCGAACCGTCGGAAACCGCGGATATTGGTCATCGTATTTTCAATTTGAGCAATGAGTTGAGCTTGCTCGGCGGGTGGGGCGTAGTCGACATAGCGGAGGCTTACAAGGCCCCAGTTCATGTATTCGTCGAAGGCGGCACCCGGTGTGTCGTAGAAGCGGGCAGACTTGGATGTGTCGTTCCAAATGGCGAGATCGGAGAATGCTTTTTCAATGCGGGAGCGGTTGGCCGGTTTTTTACCTTCCGGACCAATGTAGTTGTGGTTCAATTCGGTGAAAACGATATCGCCGTCCCTGAGATAAAGTGCTTCGCGGGACCATTTGGAAGCTTGCTGTGGTCCGCGAAATGGAAAATTTACGTGCATCTGAGCTTCCCGGAAGCCGTCCTGGTCAAAGGAGCTTGCCGATTGATTGGCGCTGACCAACGGAGAGAAAATAATTTTGAATGTGTCGTAACGGGTTGAAGGAAAGTTTGCGCCAAGCCAGCGCCGCATCTCCGGAACGCCGATAGAATCGCGGTAAGTCCGGATAAGCTGGTTGTAAAATGGTTGGTGTGCTTTGTAAAATTCCTGAAAGCGACTGGACCGGGCGAATTGCTGTAAATCGGCAATATTCGCTCGCAGGCAGTTGGTGATGGAGTTACCAATGCGGTCGTAAACCGGGCTTTGGGTAATAGTGCTGTCGGTGGAAAATTCGAATGCATAGGCATCCATTTTTAAACAATGGTAAGCATCGGGCGCACGTCTGAGCTCGGAGTTTATTTTTTTCACCGCGGGTTCGTCACGGTAGGGCAGAAACCAATCCATGGCCTGGCGATAATAATCGGTGTCGCGGGCGATGAGGCCGCTATTCTCGCGCCCTTTGTCGGTCAATGCGAACACAATATTGAGCAATTCATACACTTGCGGCACTTCTACAAAGGTTTTGCCGCGGTGGGCCTGTTGGTAAGCCTTCGAAAAGTGTACCCGGGGCGCAAGCTGAATGCCTTTGACTTCGGTAAACGCGCTGTCTTTTCCATTGAGCAGGAAAACGAAACGATAGGTTTTGCCGGGCCTGACATCGAAAGTAATCGAATCGCGGTCGCTGAAAAAAGTGAATCGTTTGCTTTTTCCTTCAATGTATGCGTCGTAGATATCCGGCCGGAGCGATGGGTTGATATTCCAGGAGCCTTTGTACAGTTCGTCGCCCTCGCGCACATCGACTTTCGTCTTTCCCGCGTGCACAATAGGTATGCGTTGCGCATGGGCGGGTGTGCTTGCGTATAGGCATGTGAGTGCAAAAAGGAGGCATTTCACGACACAGTTCGTACAGATTTTCAAAGCCAGGCATTTATATTGATGATCATGCGAATATAATGCCCATGTAACTTTAAAATACTTGCGTTATACTAAACTATTTTCTCATTAAACCATTCCTGAATTGGAAACTGGCCGACTGGTACCATGCGATCGCTTCTTCAATCAAATGCCTGTTCCGTGAGGTTTCGCGTGCGGTGCCGTCTTTGAAATCGGGGGTGAACGTGGCGGCAAGTCTTTGGGGTTTTAATACGACCAGCGAATCGTGCTTAATGTACCCGAGGCTTTGGTAGGTACTCACAAATGCCCGCTCGCGGCCTGGTTCGAGTTTAAAAATGTCGTAACCGAAAAACTTGCTGCGGTAGGAGAAGTTGAGCAGGCCCAATATCGTGGGCCCGATATCGATCTGGCTCATAAGCCTTGGCATTACTCCGGCGTCGATGAAGCCGGGAGCATAAATGAGCAAAGGGATTTTATACCGGTTGACGGGCAGGTCTGTTTTGCCCGCGCTGGATGCACAATGGTCGGCCACGATGACGAACAATGTGTTTTTAAACCAGGGCTTGCTTCGGGCATTGCGGATGAACTGACCAATCGCGTAGTCGGTGTATTTCACAGCGCCTTCCCGCCCGGTATGCGAGGGAATGTCGATCCTTCCTTCCGGATAGGTATATGGGCGGTGATTGGAAGTGGTCATAATATGGGCGAAAACCGGTTTGTCCATCGTTGCTGCCAGCCCGATTTCGCGGGTAGCCAGTTCGAAAAGATTCTCGTCGGCAACGCCCCAGATGTTTTCGTAGTCGATATCTTTTTGGGAAAGAGCGGTCCGGTCGACGACGCCATAGCTGTTGTGGCCGAAGAAATAGCCCATGTTGTCAAAATATCCGTAGCCACCGTAGATGAACCGGGTCTGATACCCTTTGCTGCGCAGGACGCTGCCCATCGAGAAAAGCCCTTCGTTATGAGGGCGCCGAACGATCGACTGGCCGGGGGTAGGCGGGGTGCAAATCGACAATGCTTCCAACCCTCGGACGGTCCGTGTGCCGGTAGCATAAAGGTTGGTAAAAAGAAGGCTCTGACCTGCCAGCGAATCCAGAAAGGGCGTAATTCCCTGGGTATTACCGAAACTGCCCAGGAAGTCGGCGCTGAGGCTTTCGACGCTGATCAGGACAATGTTTTTGTGCAGTTCCGTGCCGGTGTTAACAATATCCCTTTCAATGGAAAAGCGCTGGTTACTGGTGAAATGGCTTTCCGGCGTCCTGACCAGCGAGCGAATGTCGGATGATGCCTGCTGCTCATCCAGCTTTGCGTAGAACTGGTTGTAATCCAGCTCGTTGTTGCGATAAGCAGCGAATAGCTCGTACATACCATTACCGGCAAGCTCGTTGACGGCGACGTTACTGCTAAACTGTCTGATCCTGTTGTCTACCAACACAAAAACCGTGGTAACAATGAAGAAATATCCGGCCATAATCAGCGAGCGGACGGCAAAACGCATGTTACCGGACGCTAACCGGGGCGCTAACCTGGATACCAGCACCGTCAATACGAGCGTAAGCACCAGCAGCACGCCCATGATGGCCTCTACGGGATAGGATTGCCGGATATTGCCCACCACTTCCTGCGTGTAAACCAGGTAATCGACAGCGATGAAATTGAACCGCGAACCGAATTCATCCCAGAATACCCACTCCGACACGGCATTGAGCAAAAGCAGGAAAATCAGGATGAACAGCAGCACATTAGCGGCTATTTTGTAGACTCTCCCGGCAGTGTATTTGCGAGGTGTGAGCCAGCCGAGCAGCATGACGGGCAAAATGAAGTACAGCGCATTGACAAGATCGTAAAACAGACCGATACCGAAAATGCCGAGGATATTGGCTACGCTATAATCTACGTTGCTGCCAGCCTTGAAAATCAGTGCGATACGGGTCAGGACCGAGATTCCGGTAAGTAACAGGATGATCAACGCGGGGCGTATCAGAAAATCTGATTTTGGGGGCAATGTGTTTGTAGTTCCATCTCCCGGAGCGGCGGTTTGCATTTCTTGTGTAGTATTTGGTGGTGTCAGTTGGGTTTAATACCGTATTCGGGCGCTGAACCTACCATTGAATTCTGAATTCTTTTTGAATTCGTACATACAAGCATGCATATTGCCTGACATTCAGGAGCCCGTCGCTGCCGGCGGGCTTTTGGATGTTTCAGGAATCTTCCTGAATGTACTTTTTATGCTCCTTACCCCATTCGATCATCGCGAGAATGATGTTTCCGAATGTTTTGCAATAGGGCGTCGACTCATATTCGACCAGTACCGGGGAGTCGGGATAGACGGTTCGTTTGATCAGCTTGTTCATTTCCATTTCTTTCAACTCCCTTGAAAGCATGCGTGTGGTAATGCCCGGAATGCTCCTTTCTA
>CAMLNK010000609.1 GCA_946481035.1 uncultured Dyadobacter sp.
TCGGCTAGCGCTTTGCGGGATCTATACTGATAGTTGGAGGATTTATTACTTGGCGAGTAGGAAAACAAAAAAAGCATCGATTTCTCGATGCTTTCTGTGGGAGTTGAGGGATTCGAACCCCCGACCCTCTGCTTGTAAGGCAGATGCTCTGAACCAACTGAGCTAAACTCCCTTTCTTTTTTCTTTTGTTTTCCCGTCGTTTGGGAGTGCAAATATGTGCGACTAAATTGAACTCTGCAAATATTCTTGAAAAAAATTTTAAAATATTTTTTAACCTCCTGATAACCAGCACAGGCTATTCAAAATTTAAATAGAGCGTTACCGTGTGGGTCCGCATGCGGCTGATACCATTGGCTACGGAATTTGTTCCAGGCACGAGCATGTTTGTCAATCCGTGTGAAAAACGCAGTTCGGGAGCGAATTTGAAGAACTCAAAGAACTGCTCGTAGCCAATGCCATAGTCGATCGAGAAGTCGCTCGACTTGGTATCGAGGGCATTTGCTCCCCCACCACGGTTTCGTTTTACATTGGTCTCAATCCCCAGCGTCACACCGGCGATCATGTACATGCGTGAGTTGACCCGGCGGACGGATTTGTATTTTAGCAAGAGCGGTACTTCAATCCACGTAGACTCGCGCTTTTCGGTGCGCTCGGTGCCATTAGGATAACTGAATTTCAAGTGCCGCTCATAAAGCGAAACAGCGGGCGTAGTACGCAGGTCGAAATGCTCGTTGAGATAGGCATTAATGGTGAATCCCATGCGGAATGCCGCATTCGTGGGCGACTGGATCACAAACGCCGTATCCTTCGTCACGAAGTCGTTGCTATGCTTGATATTAAACCGCGTGAAAGGGACCGCGAAAAGAATGCCGTAGTGGATCGGTTTGTCGTCGTAGTATTCGAGGTGCTTGCGACGGTACCCGATGCCCTGAGACTGCGCTTCCTGCGCCGCCATGAGCAGCGCGAGAATGCCGATAATTATTTGTGTCCGACGTAAATTGAACAGATCCCGAAGGTAAGTGATATGCATTTGGTATTTATGAAACCTGCTTTTTTATAAATATCAAGAAAAGCTTCCCCGTCCGGAAAGGCCTGTACCGACTCGGGCAGATAAGTATATGCCGCGCTGTCCTTCGAGACCGTTTTCCCTATTATTGGTAAAATGTATTTGAAATAAAAATTGTAAATCTGCTTGAACGGAAAGCTCCTGGGCTTCGAAAACTCCACTACCACACAAGTTCCGCCCGGCTTCATCACGCGGTTCATCTCTGTCAGTCCGGCCAGCAAATTCTGAAAATTGCGTACTCCAAACGAAACGATAATCGCGTCAAAATAATTGTTTGCAAAAGCCAAACTTTCCGAGTCGCCGCTTTGGAGGGTAATCACATCCTGCTTGCCCAATTTCGCGATTTTCTCACGGCCCACGGCCAGCATTCCCTCCGAAATATCGACACCGATGATTTTCTCCGGCTTCAATGCAAGCGCTTCGATCGCGAAGTCGCCGGTACCTGTTGCAATGTCGAGAATCACCTTTGGCTGTTGCTTTTTGAGCAGTTTGATGGCCCTTTTGCGCCAATATATATCCACACCGCCACTCAGGACGTGGTTGAGCAGGTCGTATTTGGGCGAAATGTTGTCGAACATCTCGGCTACCTGCTCCCGCTTGGTCCCTTCCTTATCTTTATAGGGTACTACACTCATCTTTGTATTGTATTTTTCAACTACAAGCAAAACTAACAGATATTTACGGTTATCACACGGCGGGCCGGTATCTTATTGGTTCTACAAAAGGTGACCAAAATGAAAAGCGTACGTATCAATGGCTGAACAAACATTTCGATCCGATCAATTCCAGCCATGCGTTACATTTTGCTTTTTACCACCTGTGTCCTAGCCGGTATAACCTTCGCGCAACCTGCCCGTTACCGCTCGCCGAACGGCATCAGCGACAAGAAAAATTACAACCGCCGCGCTGCGCAGCCTTACTTTCTCAGCCTCCGCGGCGGCCTCACGCAATTTTACGGAGAACTGAATGCCCAGGCCATGCACGGAATCGCCGGAATAAGCATTGGAAGGGCAATCAACAAACAGTTTGCCATTCAGCTCGATTACAACGCGGGTAGTATTGGCGGCGAGAAAAGGCCTTTTTTCAATTCCTGGTTTATCAATGAATACAATAGCGCCGAATGCCTGGTCAAATGGGACCTCTCGGAGCAATTCTGTGATAAGGAGCCGGGGCCCGCACATTTCAGTGTGTATGTGGGATTAGGACAAATCTGGTTCAGCGCCCATGCTTACGACCTCGACGATAATCGTCTCCTACGCTTTACGAACAGCCCGCAAAGCGCCCGGAACCCGCTTTTTCTGCGCTGGGGACCGCCGAAGGGACCGAAGGGCATCAAAAAAACGAGGGAAGGAATATTGCCGGTCGGCACTTCTGTGGATTATGCTTTGTTAGAAAATTTGAAAATTGCATTGGAATACCGCTTCTATTTCGTGCGGACCGATAAGCTCGATGCCACTTCGGGCAGGCGGCTGATCAATCCGGAAGAAAGCGAATCGTACAGCGACACGCCGAACGATACATTCAGTTTTATAGGCGTATCATTGCAATACCATTTCGGCCAAAAGAAGAAATGAATGCCTGTTAACATCGTTAAATAATGATTTCTACCACTGTTAAATACAAACTTTATCCTTCCCTGCTGAGCTGTTTCGACCGGTTTGAGCGCGGCTATATCGATGAACAGGAGCTGCTCAACCGCATTAACCGTGTGCCGGTGCCCCAAACGGAAGCGCAGTTTCGCGGCTCGTCGTTTGAAGATGCCGTAATCAAAGGCATTGGAGAAGAAACATTTGACCCGGAAATTCTTTCAAAAGTACGATCGTACCTACCGCGCCCGATGCTGAAAACGCAGGTATATTGCGAATACCAGCTCAACGACAGCCTGATTTACGGATACGTGGATGTGATTGGAAAAATGCTGGCCGTGGACATTAAAACGACAGCTAATTACCGCCCAGGTTGTTTTGCCCAAAGCCATCAAAACTTTTACCTGCCCGCATTGCGCGCGAAAGGCATCCGAAGCCTGCGCTACGTGATCACAGACTTTAAGGATGTGTATCTCGAAGAGTATGATCAAATGGCGGATTTGACTTATCAGGAGGAGCAAGCCGCCCGCTTCTGCGCATTCCTCGAAACCTACCGCGACCGCATTACGGATTTGCGGGTATTTGCCCGCATTTAACGCTGATAACCAGGCTAGAAGTCCAGTAATTGATATTTCACCGCAAATATCGCCAGGCTCACCGAATTGCTCGCGCCGGTTTTTTCCAGCAGATTTTTACGATGGCCTTCCACCGTCCGGTAACTGATAAAGAGCTCCTCCGCGATTTTGGCCGTATTATAACCCTTGCAAATGAGTGCGAGCACCTCCATTTCACGGTCGGTGAGGCCAACGTTCAACGACGGAATAGCGACCTTGCTCCGCGTAGGCTTAATGTCGCCTGCCTGCAAACCCTGCCGCATTACTTGCGCAATATCGTCATTGATATAGTACCCTTTTGTGACAACCTGCTCGATAGCTTCACTCAGAATGCCCTGGTCGATGTCCTTTGGCAGGTAGCCGTGCACGCCTACACGCATGAGCTGCAAGATGTGCTCAGGGGAGTAGTTCATGGAGAGAATGATGATTTTCACGTCCGGATACTGTTTTAGAAGCAGTCCGGCTACTTCTTTTCCATCCATCCCCTTCATAAAAAGGTCCAGCAAGACCACATCGGGAGCCGCATTGCCTATTTCTTCCAACAGTTCTTCGCCCGAAGCGGCTTCGAGAACTACGTGGTAATCCTCATTCCGGCCCAGAATCTGGCCTAATCCCTGGCGGAACAGCTTGTGATCATCCGCTATTGCTATTTTAACCGGTTTCAATTTGATCGTTGAGAAAATGTTAAACAGGCATTTCTATTCTAAAACGGGTGCCTTCGCCTGGGGCGGACCGCAATTCGAGCTTTGCCCCGAGCAGGTCGGTGCGGGT
>CAMLNK010000610.1 GCA_946481035.1 uncultured Dyadobacter sp.
GGCTACATTGCCGACGGCCTTTTCCAGGATGCCAACGACATTAAAAACCACGCCGTACAGACTTCGAACGGTCAGTTGACGATCAATCCGGCTACCGGCAGCTGGGTAGGGGATACCAAGTTCCGCGACCTGAACGGCGACGGCGTGATCGACGCCGAGGACCGCACCGTGATCGGCAACCCGTGGCCGAAATTTACCCTCGGTTTCAACAACAATGTGAGCTACAAGAATTTCGAACTGAATGCATTCCTGACCGGAAGCTTCAAGAACGACATTCTCAACTACCCGCGCTACCGTGCCGAGATCCCCGGTAATGGCGGTGTGTTCGGCAATCAGTGGAAATCGGTGGCGAACTACGCCAAGCCTAGCAGCTACAATGCAGCCGACGCGGAAACAGTGACGCTTACCAACCCGGGTTACACCATTCCGCGCATCGCACCGGGCGACCCGAACGGTAACAACCGCATGAATACCAACTTCATCGAGGACGGTACCTATGTGCGCCTGAAAAACATCACGATCAGCTACAACTTCCCGAAAACGATGCTGAAAGACTTCTTCATCAGAGGGTTGCGGGCTTCGGTAGGTGCGCAGAACCTGTTCACGATCACGAAGTACAAAGGCTACGATCCGGAGATCGGGATGGTGAACTATGGCGGTACTGTGATGGCCGGGATCGATACGGGCCGTTACCCTTCCGTTCGCATGTATTCATTCGGTTTGCTGGCTGATTTCTAAGCGGGCCGGTCCAACGTCAATTTCAAAAATATTCCATATGCAATTCAAATTCAGATTTATAGCGGCTATCGGGGCAATGATGCTCTTGCAGGGATGCGGCGAGGATTTCCTCGACCGCCCGCCGCTGGACGCGATTACGTCGGGTAATTTTTACAAAACCGACGACGAAATCCTGGCCGGAACCGCGCCGCTCTACAATATCGTCTGGTTCGATTTCAACGACAAGGCCAATATGGCGTTCCAGGAAGCCCGCGCCGGTAACCTCAATTCGAACGACCGCACGGCCTATATCAAGCACGCCATTCCGTCGACCGACGTGAGTACGCTTTTGCCGGGCTACAAGTCGTTTTACAAGATCATCGCGCAGAGCAACAATGCCTACAAGGCTATTAAAGAAGCCCAGGGCAGCACCGCTTCGGCGGCTGTGAAAGCACAAGGCCTGGGTGAATGCCGTTTTATGCGCGCCACGGCCTATTATTACCTGGTGACCGCCTGGGGCGCTGTTCCCATTGTATACGATAACGTGGCGCAGCTCAACACGCCGCCTGTCCGTAACCGGATCGAGGATGTGTGGAAACTCCTCATTGATGACTATCGCTTTGCGGCTGAAAACCTGCCTGCAACGACAGTGCAAGGCCGTTTGACGAAGTATTCGGCTCAGGGAATGCTCGCCCGGACCTACCTGATGCGCGCCGGACTGAACCAGAACGGCACCCGTAAGCAGTCGGACCTGGATAGCGCCAAATATTATGCTGAAAGTGTGATTACCCAAAGCGGTCTCACGCTCGCGCCTACGTATGCGGAGCTGTTCGAGAGCGCGAACAATAATGCGTCGAAAAACAATCCGGAGAGCTTGTTCTCCCTCCAATGGATGCCCGTAAGCAACCCGTGGGGTGTGAACAATTCGTTCCAGGCGTATTTTGCCTACGATGCCAACATTACCGGTACCGGCGACGGCTGGGGCGCAGCACAGGGCCTCTCGGCCGACCTCGTGAAATATTTCACCGAAAATCCCGCCGATTCATTGCGCAGGAAAGCGATCGCGATGTTCGACACGGATGTTTATCCTAATATCCAAAAGGCGACCGGAGGGTTGAAATACAACCGTCCGGGTGCATTGGCCGCCATTAAAAAGTACATTATCGGCTCACCGGCGGATAATGGCGGGCTGGGCGGTTTCATGGCGGCGAACATCAATTCCTACATGTTGCGGCTCGCGGAAGTGTACCTGATCTATGCCGATGCCGTACTTGGCAACAGCGCGACTACTTCTGATACCAAGGCATTGGAATACTTTAATGCGGTGCGCAAAAGAGCGGGTATGCCCGCGAAAACTTCGCTGACGTTTGAGGATATTTTCCGTGAAAGAAGGGTCGAAACCGTGTTTGAGGGCAATTCCTGGAACGAGATTGTACGCTGGTATTATTTCAATCCTGCCAAAGCCATCGCCTACACCGCGGCACAGCATAAGGAGAACTACACCATGACGTACGTCGCGGGTTCTATCAATCCTAAAAAATACAATGTGACCTATTCGCCGGCGGAATATTACCCGCTCACGGACGCCACGCTGTACCTCCCGTTCCCGGAAAGTGAGATCGTGAATGCGCCTTCGTTGAAGAACGAACCGGTCGCTTTCGATTTCAGCAAACTAGTCGATTAACCCAAATCTGTGATCACAATGAATTTTAAAAATATATGCAAAACAGGGCTGGGATTGTTGCTGGCGGCGGGTATGCTGCTATCGTTCCAGAGCTGTAACGACGATGACGTCGATGGTGCGCCCGCGATCAGCAACGTGCGCCTGCTCGATCCCGCAAAGGCCGATAGCTCTCTCTCCGCTGCCGAGCCGGGCAGCCTGATCGTAATCCAGGGCCAGAACCTGGGCAGCGTGCTTAAAGTGTATTTCAATGATTTCGAAGCGAGTTTTAATTCCGCATTGGGCAGCAACTCGAGTATCGTTATTACCATTCCGGCCAACGCGCCTACCAAAGCGGTGGACGCCGCTGTGCCCAACAAGATTAAAGTCGTGACCAAAGGCGGCGAGGCTACCTATGATTTTGTACTGACGGCGCCGGTACCGGTCATTTCCGGCTTGTATTCCGAGTTTGTGAAGGCCGGCGGCAATGTGGTTATCAACGGGGATTATTTCTATAATATCAAATCGGTGAAGCTGGGCAGCACCAGTTTGCAGATTGTAAGCTCCACCGTGAAGCAGATCATCGCGAAAATGCCTGCTACCGCGGCTGTCGACATTATCACCGTCGAAGGGGAGTTTGGTACTGCCAAAACAGCCTTCAAAGTGAACGACGGAGTCACGGGGAACATGGTTAATTTCGACGTGCCCGCTACTACCTGGAACTCGGCAGTGTGCTGGGGAGGTGCTCCGATCGTCGATGCTACCGACCCACAGGCTCTTTCAGGCAAGTTTTCGAGGATTAAGCAAACCAAACTGCCCGCGGCGGGCTATAATGACGCCTGGGTGTTCTCGACCTGTTATTTTGACTTCAAATTGCCGGCCGGAGATGCTTCGGGCAGGCAATTTAAATTCGAACACAACATTGCAGAGCCCTGGAAAGCCGGCAAGTACGACATTACCATTGGTGCCGGTGGTACCGAGTATGTCTATTCATTCCAGCCCTGGAATTCCACCGAATATACTGCTACCGGTTATCAGACCAACGGCTGGAAAACCGCGGTGATCGAGCTTGCCGACTTTAAGAGCGCTTCGGGGTCCACCATTGCCGATGTTTCCAAAATCACCGACCTGAAAGTGTCGTTCGGTTCGGCGGACGTGGCGATCGCTTCCTTTAACGGCAGCGTGGACAATTTCCGGATTGTGAAAAAATAGGTACGATGCCGAATAACCCATTATCCGCCATCGGTTGGGCGCTCGCAATGTTGTTGCTGGGTGGCCCGCCGGTGGCCGGACAAATACAAGTGACCGTCGACGCGACGGCGGATGTGAAACCGATCTCGCCGTATCTCTACGGCCGGAACAATTCATTTTCGTCCACCGATCCTAACTGGACCTTGCCCGAGCGGGATCTCGTGCGCCTGCGCGATGCGGGCGTAACATTTTTCAGGGAAAGTGGTGGTAATAATTCTTCCAAATACAACTGGCGCCGCAAGCTCAGCAGCCATCCCGACTGGTACAACAACGTATACGTCAACAACTGGAACCAGGCCGCACAGGCCCTGCAAAAGCATTTTCCCGCCGCGCAGGGCATGTGGGCCTTTCAGTTGCTGGGGTATGCGGCCAAAACCAATGCCGCCAATTTTCCCGACTGGGACTA
>CAMLNK010000611.1 GCA_946481035.1 uncultured Dyadobacter sp.
CGGGTGAGCCGCCGGCTTAAACGACTGCGCCTGCGCCCCATGCGCCGCTATCCAAACGGCTATTATAATGAATAATTTAATGCTTTTCATAAGGTTCCTTCCCGATCAGCCGGGGAAGCGGTTCTATTTTAATGCCCATTTCGCGGCAATGCCCGATAATGTCCGGCAGCGTATCGGCGGTCAGTGCCAGGTGGTCATGCAACAGAACGATGTCTTTGGGCTTTAATTTTGAAATAATGGTATTGATGAGCTGGTACTTGTTCTTCGCGCGCGTATCCATGCTCCTGAGCGACCAGCCGATAGACTGCATCTGCAAATCCTTCAAAACGGCCGCATAGCGCGGGTTGGTCACGCCAAATGGCGGTCTGAAAAACACCGGCACCCGACCGGTAATATCGCGTATCGCCTCGTTGCAGCGCTGAATGTCCGTCCGGAGCTTTTGTGTCGAAAACAGGGCTATCAGGTAATGATGGCTGTACGAATGGTTCGCGATGGTATGGCCCTCGTCCACGATCCGGCGCAACAGTTCGGGGTGGTTCACCGCTCTCTTCCCGATCACGAAAAACGTTGCCTTTAAGTCATGTTCGAGCAGCGTATCGAGAATGCGGGGCGTAGATTCGGGATCGGGGCCGTCGTCGAAGGTGAGCGCTATTGCCTTTACTTTCCCCTTATTGATGGATTTTAAAAAGTAATTCGCTTGAATTTGCGCCGAGCCGTAGGCAGTAATACTTATGAAAAGCAATGCAATGCCGATCAGGACAAGCCACAAATAATCGGTCTCCCAAAAAATAATGGAACTAAGCGCCGCCGCGGTTATGCAGAAGAATATGAGAAGGTTATGCTTCAACGGCTTTCAGAAGGGTTAATCCCAGATTGCTTTTTCTTAGTGTATTACAAATCAACACATTCCTTACTTCGCTATTGGCAGCAAGCAAATCCACCGCATAATGCAATGCGAATGCGGAAGCCGTTGGATAAACACCCGCAAGCGACAGATAATCTATATTGCGGGCTGCGCCCGACACCGGCGTGCCCGAATGAAGTACCAGATCAATGTCGCCGATCTGCAAGTCGTTCCGGTCGAGGAATGCGTCGATATCCTCCTGCCCATATTCCGTTCCGCCGCTGGTATAAACGTCGGTGAGCTCGGCAGCCGCATTACCTGCATTCTCCATCGAAAGGACAAAAAACGAAGCACCGGACGTAAGCGGAGCCGTCGTTTCAAATGCGAGTCTCTCCGCAATATCATTCAGAATGTCAATATGCTCATCCGCCGCGCCCACGAGCACATTATCGTCACCCTCACGTATGAGCATGGCCGCGTCGAGCAATGCGTGCTCGAATGAGAGCGTATTCTGCGTGTGGGTCATGTTATATCCGTGATTCCCGAGGCTCAGCGAAATCTGCCCAGCCATGGTATTGTGCGTCGATTGGATAAACGAGGTTGGCGGGAGCAACCCTTCGACGGTCAACGCGGTATTCAGAAACTTTTCAGTGTCCTGCAAACAACCTAACCCCGTCCCTACCACGATCGCGTCGGGCTGCCCGATGCCCGCTTGTTCCACGCAATCTTTGGCGCAAGCTACCGACATCCGTAAAATCTTGCTCATCCGGCGCAGCAATCCGGCATCGATATAAGCCTTATAATCAGGGCTTATCAATGCAGCAGTAGCCTCTACCGGCTCCAATGCGGCAGAAAAGCCAGCATTCCCGAAGGTAGGCTGGTGCGAAATCGTGGCCGCAGCCGAGATGTACAATGCCGGTTTACTCATATTTCGTCAAAACCAATGATGAATTATTCCCTCCGAAACCAAACGAATTCGAAAGCACCGCGTTCACGTCCGTACCCGTTTCGAGCTGCGTCGCCGGCACCAGTCCGGTTTCTGCAATCGGCGTTTGGTAATTGAGATTCGGGAAAATAAGGTTATGGCGGATGGCCAGCACCGAAAACACCGCTTCAATGGCTCCCGCCGCCGCAAGGGTATGCCCGGTAAATGCTTTGGTAGAACTGAACGGCGGCACCCGGTCGCCGAAAACATTTTGCAATGCGACGGATTCGGAATGGTCGTTGTTTTTCGTGCCCGTACCGTGCGCGTTCACGTACGAGATCTGGTCCAGCCCGATCCCGGCGCGACGAATGGCGTTTTCAATGGCCAGCGTGGCACCCTTGCCGTCGGGCGACGAAGCGGTCTGGTGATAGGCATCCGCCGCATTCGCCCAGCCGCTCACTTTACAAATAGGCTTGTTACCAGTCAGTTCAAGACTTTTTTCTCCTTCCAATAACAAAAATCCAGCTCCTTCGCCGAGGTTCAATCCGGCGCGGGATTCGTCGAATGGCCTGCACCACTGGTCGTCGTAGATCATCAGCGACCGAAACCCGTCGATGGTGAAGCCGCTCAATGCGTCGGAGCCGCCTACGAGCACGCGGTCGAGCGTACCTTGCAGGATCAGCCGTGCGCCGAGCATAATGGCGTTCACGCCCGAAGAACAGGCGGTTGAAAGGGTATTCATGTAACCCGTAATCCCCAGCTCCTTCGCAATACGTTCGGTAGTGCTGCCGCTGTCGTGCGTGGTCAGGAGTCTGTAATCCGGGTTGTTTTGGGCTAAATAATCTTTGTAAAAAACCTCACTGCGGTCCATACCGCCTACCGAAGTGGCCGAAATAATGCCGGTACGGATCACGCCGGAGCGTTTGCTGTCGCCCCAGGCCTCGCGTGCCGCCTGCAAACCGAGCAGGGAGGTACGCGAAACGTATTCGGCGCCCACGCCCAATGCGGCGCGCAGCTCGTCGTTGGAAGCTTTCACTTCCCCGGCCAGCGACGCCTTCGTGCCCCGCAGGTAATGCAGCGGCCCGATGCCCGTCTTCCCCTCGCGCAAAGCGTTCAGGTTTTCGTCCACCGACATGCCAATGGCCGACACGACGCCGATACCGGTAATGCAAACGCCCATTCGGTGTGGTGGTTAAGCTGCTTTTCTTTTGCGGATATACTCTGCCATCGTGTCGATGGACTTGAACGCCTCCTTGCCCTCTTCCGGGTTAGTGAGCTGAATGCCGTGGTATTTTTCGAGCAGCACGATCAGTTCGAGCGCGTCGATCGAATCAAGCCCGAGGCCCTGGTCGTTGAAAAGCAGCGCATCGTCCGCGATGTCTGCCACCGTCAGATCTTCCAGGTTGAGCTGTTCGATAATCTGTTTTTTAAGATCTTCTTTTAAACTATCCATACTTCTGATTAATTGAGCGTTTGTTAAAATGCCGCTACCGAACCGGTCTGCGACAGGTGAAGGAGATTTTCATTGCTAAACTCCGTCCCACTGGCCTTCTCTTCCACCAAAAAAAGAAATACATCCGTGCTGCCCGCCGTTACTTCCAGCCATCCGCAAAGCAGCGCGCGACTGCCCGATGCCAGCAGTATTTTGCTGTAATCCAGGTAAAAACCGGGGGCGAATTTAGGCAAAACAGCAAACATATTTTCACCGTACCACTTGTTCAGAATGGCGATTTCGCCCAGCACGATATTGGGCAATGTATATACGAAAAGCGACGGACTCGGCGATCCGCCACCTTCATATGACTGTAAAAACCGGCGGTCGGTTTCCGCACTCGACGACGCATTGGCAAATACCAATGCGATCTCGTCGTCGGCATAGCCATCGAAAACACCAGGATTGGCCCGCTTCATAAGCTCCGAAGCCAGGTAACCGGCCTGGGAGAGCACATCCATTTTGTAAAATTTGGGGTATGCCAATTCCTGCTGCTTGTAAATCTGCTTGAACCAGGAATCCTCCGAACCCGTATCGCGCCGCGCGACTACCTCGCCGTTTACCAGCGCCTCGCCGGCCCGCAGGTTACAATATGCTGTAATCACTCTCATAATTCCCTGATCATCAATGAAGCATTACCGCCGCCGAACCCCGAGGCCGTTTTGAGGATCGTCCGCAGCTTTTTCGGTTCGTTTTCGAGAATGATATTCAAAGGTTTGGACGTACCCGCATCGCGATAGCCTAAACTCTTGATTAACATACCATGCCGCA
>CAMLNK010000612.1 GCA_946481035.1 uncultured Dyadobacter sp.
TTTAAGCTTGCATTGGAAACGACCGGTGCGGAGTTGAAAAACCTGCTGGAAGATCATGCCGGGGAACAATATGACGAGGCAAAACATGAGGAGGTAACTGCATTGAAACTTGCGCTGACCGAGAACCTGAATACCCAGCGGAAAGAGGAAGGGAATATAGGAGGGAGGCTGAAACAAATGACGGAAGATCTCGCAAAAAGGGTCACGCTTCTAACGGAAAAAGGCCGATTAATGCTCCGGAAAGAGCATTTGGACGATCTTGCCAAACTGTTTCGGTCCAGTGGATTTGTGGATTATGCGTCGAGTATTTACCTCCAAAACCTGATCCAGGCCGCCAATCACCGTTTCCACCAGATGACCCACCAGCAGCTTCACCTCGAATTGGGCGAAGGCAATAGTTTTTGGGTGAGGGACTTGCTCAATGGCGGGCATATGCGGTTACTGAAAACACTTTCGGGCGGACAGAAATTTCAGGCGGCGCTGTCGCTCGCGCTCGCGCTTGCGGATCACATACATGTGCGCAACGAGTCGAAACACAACTTTTTCTTCCTCGACGAAGGTTTTGGTTCGCTCGATAAAAATGCATTACAAACGGTGTTTGAAACGTTAAAATCATTGCGGAAAGAGAACCGGATCGTGGGGATTATCAGTCACGTGGAGGACTTGCAGCAGGAGATTCAGACATACCTGCGCATCACCGAAAGCGAAGAAGGCAGCCGGATCGTACCGAGCTGGAAATGAGTATCACGCATTAAAATGTATATTTGGGCCTATTTGGCCATGCCGTCCTATGCTTTTGGAAAACTTTTACGGGTCGTCTCTACTCTGGATTGAAACACAATTATCAGGGAAAAACTGGTTGTGGAAGCTCACATTTTTCGCTGTCGCACTATCACTTTTCCTGGCTTTTCCGCCCTATTCGCTGTTGCTGGATCATTTGCGAAACAATGGTGTGAGTCTGGATGCCTGGGTTTTTATCCAGAACCAGGCGCAGGATCTGTTGCACCCGAAGGACATGGATTACGACGTTCGCCGGGAGAATATGATCTTTCGCTGGACGCTGCCGCTGCTCTCATTCCTGACCGGCCATAATGTGCTGCTGATCCTGATCGTCCAGGCCGTTCTGGGCGTGCTATTCTTGTACAAAATGGCCGCTTACGTTTATTCCATTTCGGGCGACAAGGTGATTACGGCGTTATTTGTGACCGCAATAGCCAATATTTTCGTGACCGTGTGGGCGTTTGCGGATGTGCATGGGTATGGCGATGAATTTGCCTTTTTTTTCCTGTTACTGGCATTATTAAGCAAAAATCCGCTCGTCATATTTCTTTCACTTCAAATCGCATTCTTCACCGACGAGCGGGCCGTAGTGGCCGGGGGCTATTTGCTGCTCTGGTGGATGGGTACGAAGGCTTACCGGAATAACAATTTCGGTGTTCCGGGATTGTTAAAATCTGCCTTTACCGGTGAGAGCCTGGTTGTTTGGGTGGCGTGGGCGATCTATTTTACGATCCGGGAATATGTGCAGAGTACCTATTTCCCTCACCATTCCTATTCCACGATAGGGACGCCGGTATTGCTTGCCAACGCCCATCGCAACGGATTGGGAAGCAGTATCTGGGGCGCATTTGAAGGTACCTGGCTGCTTTTGATCGCCGCATTTGCAGTGCTGTGCCTAACGAAGCGCTACTGGCTTTTGCTTGCGCTGATGGCCGGTTTTGCGGTGCTGGTAGCTACGGGAATTTACGTTCACGACATCGATAGGGCGTTGTCGTATGGCTTCCCTTTTATTCTCCTGGCCGTTTTCATACTGGTTGAAACCTCCTCTACACCCACCGTGCGGCTCATTTTGTTTTTTACGATGCTCATCTGTGTCGCGCATCCGCAGGTTTTTTATATGGGCTACAACAAAATACTCTGGCTGGAACCACTGCCGATCAAACTGTTCATGCTGATCGACCACCGCCTGCAATGGGGATTGTTTAGTTAGGCCCGGATAGGGTCACCCGGATAGGGGGCTCGCCAATTATTTTCGTCTTCTCCCAACCAATGCCTGGCAACATTGGTCAACGCGGAGTGGTGATGCTCCGGGGCACTAAGCGTTAAATGATCATTAAGCCTCGCCTAAGGGTAATCGATTTTTTTATGTGAAAGGTATTTTTGTATTTTAAAGGAAAAATATCTGACATTTACTAAACGGTTACTTTTGAACAGGATCGCGTACGTGAAAGAGTTTAGCCACACCCTAACAATCTAGAAATTGCATTATGCCGCTTTTAGTACAGCTGGATACATTTAATACCGGATCGGGTAACCTCACAGTCTTTGAAAAAATCATCCCCGGTACGATCAAACGCGTGTTTTACATTTATGGCGCGGGAGAAACACAGAGAGGTGGCCACAGGCATCACAAAACGTGGAATGCCCTGGTTTGTATTCATGGAAGTTGTCGTATATACTCCAACGATGGCGAGAAGGAGGAGATTTTCATCCTCGATAACCCTGTTTCCTGCCTGATCCTCGAACCCAAAGACTGGCACATCATGGATTCGTTCTCGGACGATGCGATCCTTTTGGTGTTGTCCAATGAATATTATGACAAAGCCGACTATATCGACGAGCCTTATCCCCTGAATCAGCTAATCCAGACAGTATCTCAATGATTCCATTTCTGGATTTAAATCAGGTAAATGCCCCTTATCTGCAAGCGATCGAAGATGCTTCCCTCCGGGTAATCCGCTCGGGATGGTACATTCTGGGCAATGAATTGAAGGCATTTGAAAAGGCTTTCGCCGCATATTGCGAAGCGGAGCATTGTGTGGGAACGGCCAACGGCCTCGACGCGATCACGCTCATACTGCTGGCGATGGACCTGCCGAAAGAAAGTGAAATCATCGTGCCGGCCAACACTTATATAGCTTCGGTGCTACCGGTGAGTTACCTGCACCTGATGCCGGTTTTCGTAGAACCCGACCCGCACACGATGCTGATCGACCCTGCGCGAATCGAACAGGCCATTACGCCGCGTACGAAGGCCATTATCACCGTTGACCTTTACGGGCGGAGCTGCGAAATAGCGCAAATCCTTGATCTCGCGAAAAAGCACGACCTGAAAGTGATCACGGACGCTGCACAGGCGCACGGAGCCACGTATGCGGGCAGGAAGGTAGGCACCTGGGCGGATGCGACGGCATTCAGTTTTTACCCTACCAAAAACCTGGGCGCGCTGGGCGATGCCGGTGCCATTACGACCAACGACGCCGCATTGGCCGAAAAGATCCGTTACCTGCGCAACTATGGCTCGGTAATCCGGTATCAGAATGAATATCAGGGTGTAAACAGCCGGTTGGATGAAATGCAGGCTGCTATTCTCAGTGTCAAGCTGCCTTATCTTGATGCTGAAAATGTCCGTCGGCGGGAAATAGCCTACCGGTATTTGCAGGAACTGAAATGCAAAGATCTGACATTGCCTCCTGCCGACCGGATTTCGGAAGATGCCTGGCACCTGTTTGTGGTGCGGCACCCGAGGCGTGCGGAGTTTATCTCATTCCTGGATGCGCGGGGCGTGCAGACAAACGTACATTATCCGCAGCCTATCCATAAACAATCGGCCTACAAAGAATTTAAAGATTTACATTTGCCTTTGACAGAGCAGATTCACCAGCAGGTGATCAGCTTGCCGCTCAATCCGGTGCTGACGGACGATGAGGTGGCTTACATTATAGAAACCGTCAATCAATTCGATCTTCAATGAAGCTATCGGTCATCATTCCGGTTTACAACAGCGAAAAAACCATCCGGCCGCTGATCGAAAAGCTACAAGCGACTTTGTCGGAAATATCATTTGAAATCGTGATGGTCAACGACGGCAGCCGTGACTGCTCCGAACAGATTTGCCGCGAACTGTCGCAAGCGTATGCCAATGTGCGGTTCATTTCGCTGCGGAGGAATTACGGCGAGTTCAATGCGGTGATGTGCGGCCTCAACTGGGCTTACGGTAACTATTGCGTGATGATCGACGA
>CAMLNK010000613.1 GCA_946481035.1 uncultured Dyadobacter sp.
ATTGTCCGGGACCTTCTATCCCACCCTTGGCTTTGCGTTTGTTCAAAAACTCGCGTTGGGCCGAATCGTCGCAGCCGAAAACGAGCTGCTCATTCCACCGCGTAAAATCGCCGATCACTTTCAGATACGCCGAGCGCGGACGGATCCCGGCGCTGTTCTGCGAATTGAACTGCCCCGGAAATTTCCAGAACATTCCGTGCATTGTCATCAGGTAATCGGGCTGTTGCGATGAGCCAATGTCGCGAATGCGTGGCCATTCGGTATTCCAGCCGTGGGCGCCGTCATAGGCATGGCTGGCCTTCGGAAGTCGGTAGAAAGTCCATTTGTTATGATCCCGCACGCCCAGCAGCACCGATTTATGATCCCAGCCGGTGGCCCAGATCGGGTCGGTGGCGGGATTACGATTGCCCCCGATGCCCCCCGGACCGGTTACCTCCACAAACTGGTTGCGCCGCACCACCTTCCAGTTCTTTCCGTCCCATTCCGACAATGAGCCCGATTCAATATCGAACTGTATTTCGGCCTTCCGGCCCGGCTCGCCGTTGTTGGAGTACACCGCCACGCCCTGGCCGGAGTAGAAGCCTTTCCCGTGCGTACCCGGGAGCAGGCCTTTCGTTTGATAGGTAGCCTTGTTGGTCTCCTTGTCGCGATCGATATTACCGTCTTCGTAGAGCATTTTCGGAGTCAGTGTTTTTACATCCACCTCATAAAAACCTTCTTCCATCGTGCCGTAGAGTATTTTCCCGGCAGGGTCGGTCAGGTGGCGGGCATTGCCCGTGTGGCGGCCCGGCATATCCATACCCGGCTTGCCTTTGTAGGGAATCGTCCGTACTTCGCCTTTGCTATCAATGGCGTAAGGGCCTATAAAAAGCTGGTTGCTTTCGCGGTGGATCATCCGGTTGGCAGGCGTACCGCCGATGCTCTCGGGGCGTATGGTCTGTTTCAGGTCGGTACCGATCTCGTACAGCTTGTCGGAAGAGCCAAATGGCAAATGCGGGCCGTAGGTAATCGCCCACAGCTTTCCGGCCCAGGGTACCACAGCTCCCGTGCCGCATTCGCCCTCATTGTTGTACATCGCCAAATGCGGGTAAATACCGCTGTATGAAGGCTGTTTCGGGGTTTGCGCCACCACCGGCTGGGCAATACATATCACGGAACCGGCCACAAACGCCCACACACGATTTTTTTTCATCGTAAGACTCATAAGGATTGATAATCAACTGGAAAATTTAAAATTAATATCCGGCATTCTGCGTGATATTCGCGTTCACGCGCCGCTCTACGGCCGGGATCGGCCAGAGGTATTGCCTGGATTTGTCGAAATTGCGCTGGGAAAGCACTTTTACGTCGGTACCAAAGCCGGAGTAATCGGCCAGGCCGTCGTCGTCGAGCGGTGTCACGCCCGGGAAGGGCCATTTGGCGCGGTTCTGTGCCGCCGGGTCGGGCAGGCCTATTACCGGTGTCGTCAATGCTTTTTCGGCCAGTTTCCAGCGGATAAGGTCCATGTAGCGCAACCCCTCCCGCGGGAACTCCACACGGCGCTCGCGGCGCAGCACTTTGCGCAATGCAGCCGCATTGGTAATGGCAATGGCCGGATAAGCATTGGTTTCCCCGGCAGATACCCCATAAGCCCGCGCTCTGATCTGGTTAACGGCGTTCAAAACGCTTTCATCGATCTCTCCAAGCTCAATTTTGGCCTCTGCGTACGTTAAAAGCATTTCTGCATAGCGGATAACGATCGCGTCGTTGTCCTCCACGAGCCGGTCGGGCCAGGTCTGATCAATGCCCTTTTTCCAGAGCAGCCCCGTAAAGCTCGCAAATGCGGCCACGGCGCGGGTGTCCTTGTTGGGAACACGACGGTTTTCCTTAGAACTGAACACTGTTAGGGAATCCGGGTGCGGAATGTAGCTATAACCCAGCCATTGCGTACTGAACTCGACAATCGTCGCGGTCAGCCGCGGGTCGCGGTTTTTGAAAGGCGTTTTGGGATCATACAAGGCCGATTCGTCGATCGGCTTCCCGTCCGTGCACTCATACGCGTCCATCATGTCACGCGTGGGCAACTGCGCGCCGAACCCGCCCGCATTACGCGAGATATTGTCCTGCACATAGCCCGCCGCATTGAAAACCTGCTGTTTTTCGTCACGCGGAACACTGATGATGATCTCCTTACTCGTTTCGCCCGCTTTCAGAAACAACTGCGGATAGCTGCTATGCAAAGCATATGCATTCAAATCGATCACCGCTTTGGAAGCGTCACGGGCGATTTGCCATTTGCCGTTGTACAAAGCCGTGCGTGCCTTGATGGCCAGCGCGGCACCTTTGGTAAGCCTTTTCGTCTCCGACGCACCGTAGGAAACGGGCAGGTTAGCGATGGCAAAATCGAGCTCGTCGAAGATGAATTGCAGGATTTCGGCCTGGCTCTTGCGGGCGATGTCGTAGGATTCTTCGAGCGCCACGGGGTCGGTCAGCAGCGGCACATCGCCGAAATGCGTGATCAGCCGCGAGTACTGGTAAGCGCGAATGAGTCGCATTTCCGCTTCCAGGCGCAGCATTACGGCCGCCGGGGTATTGGCGGCCGCGCGTTCCTTGTTCACCAGAAACGAGTTCACGCGGGCGATGGCTTTGTAGGAATTCAGCCAGAACGTTTGTACCCCCGCGTCGTCCGCATTCATCGTGCCGCCGATCACGGCGTTGGTCAACTGCCCGCGGTGCCATTCGTTGTCGCTGAACAGCTCGTTGTCGTTGCCCCAAAATGCGAGGCGGTACAGGTCGTTGACGGCAAGTTCGAGCTCGGTTTGGTTGGAATAAAATGTGCCGGTAGAAGCCTCAGAAAGGGGATTCAGGTCCAGGGTATGGCAGCCCGTCGCGCCGGCGAGGAGCATCAGGAATATCGTCTTTTTCATATGTTTTCAGTCAAAAAAGGGTTTCTAAAACCGGATAGTGGCGCCAGCCATGAAGGTGGCGACGATCGGGTACGAATAGCTGCCCGACTCAGGGTCGAGGTATTTGGGGAACTTGCTCAGCGAGAATACGTCGTTGGCCGACAGGTAAAGCCTCAGCGCCTGCACACCGGTCTTTTTCAACACATCCTGTTTCAGGGTGTATCCCAATGTGACGTTTTTCAGGCGAAAATAGGCGCCGCTCAGCAGCCAGTAGTCTGAAAGCGCATAGTTGGCCGCATTCGACGTCCGTGAAAGCCTTGGATAAGTCGCTTTCAGGTTCTGATCAGGCGTATTGTTGTTACTCCAAAACTTGCCCACCATGTCAGCGGGCATATTACCGAATGCCTCGGCGAATGGCTGGGTTACTTCCGAGCTCAGCCGCGACAGCTTTTTGGCGACTCCCTGGAACGTCAGGCCCACATCAAAACCCTCATAATCAGCCCGCAGATTACCTCCGTACAGGTAGCGGGGCAATGCGCCTCCGAGCAGCACTTTATCATCGGTGGTGATTTTGCCGTCCTGGTTAATATCCACATAACGGACATCCCCGGGCCTGGTAGTCACATTCAGTACTGGCGCTCCCTTGATTTCGTCGACCGTTTGGAATAACCCGTTCGACACATACCCGAACCATTCGTTGTACTGGCTGCCGTTGCGGACGATCTGATCGCCGCGGAACTCGGTCCCTTTCAGATCCCCTACTGTTGATTTGGCATCGGATAAGTTGGCCGAAACGGAGTAATTGAGCTTGTTAATGCGGTCGCGCCAGCCGAGTTCGAGCTCCCAGCCTTTCACATTCAGCGTTCCGGCGTTCTGGTTGGGCTTGTCATAACCGAGGTAAAGCGGAATGTCGAGGGGCAGGAGGATGTTGGTGGTGGTTTTTTTGTAATAATCCGCTGCTACCGTGAGGCGGTCGTTCAGGAAGGCAGCATCCAGGCCGATATCTGCTGTCCGGCTGGTTTCCCAACTGATGTTTTCCACCGCGTAAACCTGCTGCGCACCGCCTGTGAGCGGTACCACGCCGCCATTTTGGTAAAACAATGCCGTAGAAAAGTCGATCGTGGCCATGTAGGGA
>CAMLNK010000614.1 GCA_946481035.1 uncultured Dyadobacter sp.
CACGGCCGAAGACCAGGCGTTACAGATCCGTACGGCGCATTCGGCGTAGGTGGTGTCGCCTGAAATGTACCAGCGAAGTGCGTTGAGGTACGCGGCATGCGCGTCCGCATCGGCCCGCTGGCGGCTGGAACCCATGTTTGCACGTGCGGCGGGCGCGTAGGTGTTCTGCGCCTGCGGGTCGGTGATGAGTTTGTTCCAACTGTCGATCCAGGGATGTTCCCCGGCAGCGACCTTGGCTTTCATCCGGTCCAGGTCCGCCTGCGTGTGCAACCCACCCGGGTGTGTAAACGTCTGGGCCTGTGCCGGGGGCGGTGCGCCCCACAACAGCCAGATGCACATAAAAATGATGGTAAGTACTGTCTTTACATGAGGTAATTTTGCAATGCTCATAGTTGTTACATTTAGATAGTAAAATTTAACAGATTACGCTCATCTCAGTTTTCGAAGGAGGGCCATAGAGATTCCATCCCCCCGTTTTCGGGAGGGTGGAACCTGGACTCTAAATTTGTAAAGTGACGGTACTCTTACTACCAGCCGGGATTTTGCACCAGATTGGGGTTCAGTTGCAATTGATTGGTAGGCAGCGGTATCAGATAGTTCTTTTCCGTGAATTTCCGCTCGTTGGCAGGATCGGCGATCACATCGCCTTCGGCCGTTAATGCCGGAGGGTTCGTCGTGTATTTGGTAGCATATTCGGTACCGGCCCACCGGACGCCCAATACGGGTTTCGCGAGTTCGATATGCGCGATATACCAGCGTTTCAGATCGTCCATCCGGAGGCCGTCGCCCTGCAATTCCACCGCTCTTTCTCGACGTATTTCCTCCCGCATATTTAAGCCGTTGGCAGCGGCAAATGCATTGCTGAGCTTGGGCATGGCGCTGTTCACGCGACCGCGCACGAGGTTCAGCGATTTGTCCAGATCCTCGTCGCTAATGGACCCGGTCCGTTCGTACACTGCTTCTGCGTAGTTGAGGTAAACTTCTGCCAGGCGGATGACCGGGTAGTCGTATCCTTCCTGCGAATTGGGGACCTGTCTTTCGGCCGCCCATTGCTGGTTGCTGTACCCGGTGATGTCATTGCTCCACGGGTCGTGCGGAAGGCGCGCGTTTTTCAGATCGGTGGCGCTCCAATCCCAGTTGATGTGCCAGTTGGTGGCATTTTGCCAATACCGGTACCCGGGCACCATCATAAAGTAACGCATCCGGTTGTCGCGGTTCGCAAACTCGGATTTCAAAGTGGCGCGGCTGAACGGCAGTTTGGTTTTAGTAATAGGCAAACCATCGGCCGACAGGTACATATCCGCCATCACGCGGCTCATATCGGCCCCCAGTGCCCCGAAGGAAATCTGGTTCGGTATCGTTTTGAGCAGGTTATTGGATTCGTAGCGCACGGCCAGTATGTACTCCTGGTTGGCAGATTTGGTAATGTTCGCCGGGTTGGACCGCTGGTTTTCCAGGATAAATAAATATTTCAATGCTGAATCGCCCAGGGCCTGCGGCTTGAAAAGGGAATATGCATTACCGGCAATCACCGCATTGCTATTAATGATCGACTTATCCAGCAATGCATTGGCCCGCGTTGCATTCTGGCCCCGGAATTTCAACCAGGTACCTTCGTACAAGCAAACCCTGCCTAAAAATGCCTGCGCGGCCCCTTTGCTGACCCGTCCTTTGTCGTTAGCCGCGATATCGCCTTCCGCGGGCAAATCTGTAATCGCTTCTTCCAGGTCCTGGATGATAAAATCGACGGTTTCATCGCGGGTATTCCTCGCTGCTTTCAACTCCGGCGAATCCGTGGTAAGCACATTTTTGATCAGTATAACGCCTCCGTAGGAAGTTAGCAGTTTGTCAAAATACACATAAGCACGAAAGAATTTTGCCTCAGCCACATAGGTTTTGATCTGATCCGGATTCTTGAATGCCTTCGCTTTTTCCAACATATAATTGATGTTGTGAATCCATTTGTAGGCATCGTTATAATTGCCGTCATTGGACACGATCGTATTGGTACCTCTTGCGAAAGCACCCCGGTCGGCGCCCAAATCCGATCCGCTGTGCCCGTCCCCGTTTCCATTGCTGAACGAGCGTAAATAATCGTAAAATTTATTGGCGGCCAGTTTATATTCGGTCGCCTCCTGCCAGAAGGAAACGTCCGAGGCACGATCAAGCGGCTGCAAGTCAAGGGCATCCTTGCAACCGGAGGGCACTCCAATGCATACAGCCGTCACCAATGCGGTGGTCAGGTAGTTGAATAGTTGCTTTTTCATATTGTCAGTTTCTCGCATTTAGAATGTCACGTTTACACCAAAGGTCATCAGCCGGTAGAACGGGTAACGCTGCGCACCGCCGTCCACCCTGTCGGTCTGTTCAGGGTCCCACTTATCCTCTACCTTGGTCAGTTCCCAAAGGTCACTCCCGGAGAAATACACCCGCAGCTTTTCGATTTTCGCTCTTCTGGTGACGGGCTGGGGAAGCGTGTAACCGAGTACAATGTTTTTCAGCCTCACATAAGCTCCGTTTTGCATCGACCAGTTGGATATCTGATAGTTATAGCTGGCATAGTTACCGAATCCCTTGTTGGTAGCCGTGGTCAAAATCGGTAGTTCGGCATTTGGATTCGTGGGTGTCCATGTCTTTCCTACCCACCAGTCGGCGTGTCCCTGCCAGATCGTTCCAAACGGCGTACTCCAATCGGAACGGCGGTAGATGTTTCTCTGACCTACCCCTTGAAATACCGCTGAAAAATCAAAGCCTTTCCATTCAGCACCCATGTTGAATGCAAATACATACCGGGGATCGCTTCTGCCGAGGTAAACAATGTCACCATCGGCGATCGGTTTGCCGTTCGCGTCCTTTTTCCCGAGCAGGTATTGGTTGGCACCGGCGTTGGTCAGC
Source organism: uncultured Dyadobacter sp. (assembly GCA_946481035.1). The sequence continues at coordinate 2,896 of CAMLNK010000614.1, forward strand.
TTGCCATCGCCGTTGATATCCTGGTACATATTAATCCCTTTGATCATTTGGGTAGCGCCTGGCATATTGGTAATGCTGCTTCCCGGTACCAATGCGGCGTAGGCGGCTGCCTCATCGTCCGTTTGAATGCGGCCTGCGTATTTCAATCCAAAGTACGAGTCGAGCGCATATCCTTCGATTTTGTTTTTCCCGGCGGCAACGATATTGTTTCCGCCATAATTCACGAGCTTGTTGCTATTGTCGGTAAGGGTTCCGCTGACGTGGTAAGAAACGCCCCCGATCTTATCCCGCCAACCCAGCGACATTTCCCATCCCCACACTTTCAGCTGCCCGATATTTGCGGTCGGGGCCACGGCGCCCAGCACGGCAGGATAGGTTTGCGGCAGCAGCATATTCTTGTTCTTTTTCCAGAAATAGTCGAAACTACCGGTTAACCGACGATTGAGCAGCGCAAAATCAACGCCTATGTTGGAGTTGCGGATGGTTTCCCAGGTCCGGTTAAGGCTTACCAGCGTGTCCGAAGGCGCGGCCGTCACTGAGCGCGAGGTGTAGCCGCCCAGGATGGCGCCCGAGTTGCTCAGGTTTGTCAACTGAATGTAATCGTACAGCCCGATCCCGGTCTGATTGCCTACGGTTCCGATAGACCCACGTAGTTTCAGCTCGTCGAGCAGCCGGACATTCTTCATGAAATTTTCCTGGGTGATCCGCCAGCCCGCCGAAACCCCCGAGTAGAATTTCCACCGGTTCGCCGCGTCAAATTTGGAAGAACCATCATAGCGGGCATTGGCTTCGAACAGGTATTTGTCTTTGAAAGAGTAGTTCAGACGGCCAAATGCGGATGCAATCGCCCAGTGGTTGGCCACTTCGAGGTTCGAGCGGGTGGTATTGTCGCCCAGGCTCAGGCCCAATGCAGGCACATCGTTGCTGGCCAGGTAACCCGTGCGTGACGAGAAATAATTAAACTCATCCCGCTCATAGTTACCACCGGCTAAGACACTGATATTATGCCCGCTATTCAAAACCTTTTTGTATTCCAGAAAGGCATTGGTGTTGAAATAGGCGTCTTTCCGCAACGAGCGCTCGTACCAGGATTGCGCCTGCGAAGGATTGGCCTGGTACTGATA
>CAMLNK010000615.1 GCA_946481035.1 uncultured Dyadobacter sp.
GACGCGGTCCTCGCGCAGGTAGTAACGGAGCGCCGTCAGCCAGGCAAGATGGCGGTAAACCAGCTCTTTACTTTGGTTGGGGTTATTCAAAAAATCAATGCTGATAGTACCCCAAAACCGGCTCAGACTTAGAATATCGGTCCAGAACCGCTGCCCTTCGGCGGCGCGGTTGTAAGTCTGGGCATTTTTGAAACCTACTGTAAAAGCCGTGGCCGTACCCAGCAGCGCCACCACCGGCCAGGGCACATTCAGCCATTTCAGCCCCCATATTTCATGGATAACCACCGCAAAAAGTCCGAAAAAAAAGAGAATGTAAGTATTCCGCCGGGTCCAGACCAGAAATTCACCGAGCCGGTATGATTTACCTATGTGCATTGCGTTTGAAGATTATTATGAAACAGTCCCGGGCACCTTGTCGACGAAGTGAAAGGCGGCCCGGGAACTTTAAAATTGTATTTATTTAGACGCCAGCCCTTTGCCATCCACATTACCGGCGGCATTGGCGATAAAAGCGGCCACTTTTGCAGGCTGCGAAAGCATCGGCACATGGCTGGAATCCAGTTCGAGCGATTGGGCACCGATTTTCCTGGCTAATGTGCGTTGCAGATCGGGATTGATTATTCTGTCTTTCGCTCCTATAATGAACCACGATGGTTTGTCGTGCCAGGCGGCTTTGCTCACCTTCTCGCCGGTTGTGAATGCGGCCCATTGGCCCTGCGCGGCGAGGATCAGCTTGCGTTCGGGCATAGGCAGGTCCTGTGCGAAATCCTCGAAAATACCTTGGGATGTCAGCGAAAGGAAACCTGCGGCGTCGGCCCGAACCTGTTCGTTACCCGGCGCAGGCGAGGCGGTCTTGGCCACCTCGTTGAGCGACTCGCCATTGTCCGGCGCGAACGCTGCCACATATACGAGACCTGCCACTTTCGGGTCGTTACCGGCTTCCGAAATCACCACGCCTCCCCACGAATGCCCTACCAGCAGCACCGGGCCATCCTGTAATGCGATAATGCGTTTGGCGGCCATTACGTCGTCGTTCAGCGAGGTGAGTGGATTTTGCACCGCGGTTACTTTGAAACCTTTTGTTTCCAGGAGCGGGATCACTTTCGACCAGCTCGACCCATCGGCGAATGCACCATGCACCAGTACAATGTTTTTGACGCCCTTTTTGGGTTCGTCGGCTTTTTGTTTCGATTCGATTTGCTGACGCGAGACGAATGCGAACAGTGCAGTAGCGATCATTCCAACGGCGATTGAGTTAAATTTTGACATGGTATTGAATGGATTAAGGATGTATCTTGATGCATTTCAGAAGACTAACTGAGGTACTTTTTCAGCTCCGCGCCGATTTGCCTGATGTGCGAACGCACGGCCGGCAATGCGGCCAGGCCATTGAGCAGCCCGAAATCGTGAATCATACCATTGTAGCGGACGGTCGTTACAGGCACGCCGGCTTCGTCGAGCCTGCGGCCGTAAGCTTCGCCCTCGTCGCGGAGAATATCGTTTTCGGCGGTTTGGATGAGCGCCGGCGGCAAACCTTTCAACTGCTCTAAAGTGGCTTGCAGCGGTGAGGCGTAAATGGTTTTGCGTTCTTCGGGGTTTTCGATGTAGAGGTCGTACATCCATTTCATCAGCGAAGTGCTCAGGAAGCGGTCTTTGCCGAATTTGCGGTAGGATTTGGTTTCAAAATCGGCATCCACGATCGGCCACATCATCACTTGCAACTTGATTTCCGGCCCGCCTTTTTCTTTCGCCATCAGGCAAGTGACGGTGCTCATATTACCGCCCACGCTGTTTCCTACAATGGCCAGTTTGCTGCCGTCGACGTTGATCGCGGCACCATTGGCGGCAACCCATTTCGTAGCCGCGTAAATTTCGTTGATCGCCTGCGGGTAACGTGCTTCGGAAGTGCGGGAGTAGTTTACAAAAACAGCCGCCATACCCGATTCGAGCACGATGTCGCGAACCAGCCGATGATGCGTCGGGAAATCGCCGAGTATCCAGCCGCCGCCGTGAATGAACATGAATGCAGGCAATGTCTCCGTCACATTTTCGGGGCGTACGATGTGGAGATCCACTGTATAGCCGTCGCTGGTGATGGTTTTCAGGTCTATTTTAACGCCCGAAACATCTACTTCCACGGACGCCTGGGCATTTGCAAGCCCTGCCTGCGCCTCTGCCAGGGGAAGCGTTTCAAGCGCGGGTCCCCCGGAATTGTTGACGATTTTCAGAAATTCCCTGACGTCCCGCGACAGGTTAGGATCGGTAGCATAGTCTTTGATCGATTGCTTTTTTTGCTTCTTTTTCATTTTGGTTTAGTTCTTTTAATTAATCCTGAAAATTTCCCTTCCATTGAATCACCGTGTTGCTGATCGGACTTCGCGGGAACGGCGCGCCGACGTTGGTTTGTCCCGTGCACGAACGGATGGAAAGTGCACACCCCTTACAGCAGCCTCGGTGAGCTGGCATCCGTCATCTTCGTTTCTATGAAAAAAGAAATGGGTTCGGGCAGGATCGTCAAACTGTATCACCAGTGAAAACCACCCGGACGATATATTCGATTGCAAGGCGCGTGCCATCATTTTAACCAATTGACTTACAACTAGTTAAAAAATAATAATGGCGGATTTCCAGACGATATTTCGCGCAATTACTTGATACGGCGCTAAATACAGTGTAGAGGCGACCGTCAAAAGCGGCTATGCGGGTTGCAGGAGCGGCAGCGTTACGCGGAACCAGCCATCCACTTCCTCGATCTGCGGGCTGGATTGGTTCAGAAGTTTGTATTTGAAAGCAATGTTGGACAGCCCTACCCCATTCGATTCAACCCTCACTTTGCGTCGCTGGATATTGTTTTCAATGACCAGTTGCCGCTCTGAAGTAGTGCGGATGCGGATGGTAAGCGGCTGATCGGGCAGCACCACATTGTGCTTGACGGCGTTTTCGACCAGCAGCTGCAATGTAAGCGGCGGCAGCAATGCCTCGCTCTGGCCATTCACCACCAGCAGATCGGTGTGGACGCTGTTGCCGTACCGGGTACGCAGTAGGTGAAAATAGGACTGAATAAAAGCCATTTCCTGGCCCAGCGTGGTCAATTCGCCATCGCCCGCACGCAGCAGGTAACGGTACACGCTCGAAAGTTCGTCGACATAGTCGATGGCCTGGCTGGGGGTTTCGTCGATCAGGGAAGATAATGTATTGAGCGCATTGAAAAGAAAATGGGGGTTCACCTGGCTTTGCAATGCTTTCATTTGCGCCTCGGTATGCTGCTGTTTGAGTTGTTCCAGGACCAGGTCGGCTTCGAGTTGCCTGCGTACGTGCTGCTCGCGCTCGCGGATCAGCTCCTGCTCGGCCATTACCTGCCGCATCGCCTGCCGCCGCTGCCGGTACGAAATACCAAGCGACACCAATGCAAGATCGAGGAAAATACCAACCTGCATCAGAAAACCGGGATGGCTGGGCAAAGGCAGCGAATCCAGCGCCTTGATCCCATTCCCGAGGTGCATATGCAGCGATATTGTCGACAGGATTTCACCGCCCCACAATGCCAATGTGCCTGCGAAATAGAAACGGGCCAGGATGTCGGTGCCGCGGAGGTGCCGGACGAACGTGTAGATAATGGTAAAGTTGGTGCCTGCCAGCACCATATACCGGATCACGTTCAGCTGCGTTTCGTGCCAGCCGGTGCGCCAAAGGTCCGAAAACAGGTGGAAATAAATCTCCGGCAGGGTGAATACGAAACAGGCGCTTTGCAGGATGCGGTACCATCGTACCAGCCGGGGGTTATCGCTCAAATCGATGAATTCCAGCGCCAGTTCCAGGTAAATAATCGAGAATAAATAAAACGGGACAGTTCTGCCAAAAGCCACGAGATATTCCGCCGGGGCCACCAGTTCCAATCCGAACGAGATGATCCACAAAAAAACGTACAGGCTATACAAAAGATAAATGCGGTCCCGACGGACTACCCATTGCAGCAGGTTAGCCGCCAGCAATACAGCGGCGGCGCCGATAAACAG
>CAMLNK010000616.1 GCA_946481035.1 uncultured Dyadobacter sp.
AATAGCAGAAACCGCCGCTACGCTATTGCACGGCACCGAAGTGTCACTTAAAGTAATCAAAGATAAATTCGGCTGGATTGGGATCGACAATCAGGCCGTCAACGGAAAGCCAATTATTTGGAACGTTGTGGAAGCGGTCAATCCCAATTCTATTCCCGTACCAAAGTATGGCATAGTCCAAAAGGAATTTTTCCTTTTCGCAAATGGAAACGAGATCGAAAAGGTCACCAAGATGGATGCTGTTTGCCATGAAATAATCCATGCTATTGTACATTTTAAAGTCGGCAGCTCCAATCTTGCCGGGGGCGATCCTTGCAGCGAACGAGAGGTGCTGGAAGAGTCTCTGGGAGATATAATTGGTTTGTACGTTCTGAACGAATACGAAAACAACTCCCCGGCATTTTATCAATGGACATGGTCTCAAGGTTTTTTGTTTCCCGGTCGACCTTTCGCCAACCCTAATGCAGTTGGATTACCAGATACCTATTATGGAAACGATTATGCAAGCGTGTGCCCGGAGACCGGTGCCTATCCAGCACATAAAAACGCGACTGTAATAGATCATTGGTATTACCTTTTAGCCGCTGGTACAACCGGGGCCGAAACCAATGACCTGGGATACTCGTATAACTTAAATGGTATCGGTGTTAACAAAGCTGTCCAAATCGTATGGAAATGCATTGACTTTCTCGATCTCAAGACCAATTTCAAAGGCCTTAAAGAAGCCACGCTCAAAGCAGCCGAACAACTCTACGGCCTACACTCCACAGAATATCTCGCCGTCATGGACGCCTGGTGCGCCGTAGGTATTTGTGAAAACAACCTCGGCCCGTTTTACATGTCTCCTGCTCATGGGGCAACCGGTGTCGAGCCCTGGCCCGGCGTGAATGTAAACGTGACCTGGGAAGGGCAGCCTGTTGTCGAATGGGAAGTTCAAATGGCAACCAATACCGCCTTTACCGACAACGTCCAGAATGTTCTGATCAAAAACTTTAATGTAGTAATCAAACCGGGAGGCGGCAGTGCCTATTCCGGCTTCGCCACCGGTTACTACCATCCGGGCGAGCGTGTGTATGCCCGCGCCCGCATTACAAAAGCCGGGCCAAACTTTTGTAAGGGGTATAACCCGCTTTCTGTACTCTACCAGCAATATGGGCCGGCACATGCATTTGTACTGGATGAAAAGCAGACCCAATTTTGGCATACAACACCTGGGAATAGTTGGACAGTGAATCCCTGGAACGACCCGACAATTGAGTGGAAATCCGTAGGAAACGCAGAACAGTATGTTTACGAAGTGAGTGAAGATGAACTGTTTTCAAAAATAGTATTCACGGGAACCGCTCCACCCTCCGGTAATTTTTCAACATCAGGCACCATTAATACAATGCTGGCCCCAGGAAACACCTACTTTACCCGGGTCAACGCGAAGCGGTTTAACACACTGAATTTGATCAACAACAAGGGCGCCTGGTCCAGCACAGAACAAATTAACGTATCAGTCCCAAGGACATCCGTTCTTCAAGCCTTGAATCAAAAACCGGGGGATCCTGCGATCGAAGTGAGTAGCCTTGGCTTTTGGGTAGGCTGGTACCTCTACCCGGGTGCAACTACTTATGTTATTCAAATTGCTACGGACGATGGTTTTCAAAATATTATTCGATCGAAAACTGTGCCCGGTAATCTGAGCACGACTTTGATCGAAATACCATCATTGCCTGATCAGTCCTACCTGTCCGTGCGCGTTCTCCCGCAAAATGGGCCTCAATTCGGTATTTGCGACAATACCTTTCGCGTCAAAACCAATGCAGCCACCGCTACACCATTAATGAAAAGCCCGGCGGATGGTTCTGCGTTCCCCTTTAACGCCTTCCTGGGTACTTTTGAATGGAAGGCTAATACACTCAACTTGGGCCTGGTGCACCATTTCGAAGTACATTTTAAGAAAAAACCATCCAGCGTTGTTTCCATTTTTGCAACACCGGATAAGAGTTTCAGCATGAGCTTGCAAGACGCTTCGCTGTTTACCAACAAACCGGGTTTTGAAGTAGCGGTACTTGCCGTCGGGCCTTTGGGCGCCAAATCTGCATTGTCCCCGCCATTCAGTTATCAAATTTGCGCCGATCATCCCGAAGTACTTTTCCCGGGTGATCAGACGGGCGTTGTCGACGCGCAACTGGATTTCAATGTTCAGTGGAAAAGCAGCCTCTTCGATCCCAATACCACTTATCTTGTCACTCTCAAAGATGCAATGACAGGAATACCGTTACCCGGCTTCAATAATAAACCCACCACGGCCACTTCCATGCTTGTCCCCGCCGGTACGCTCACCAATGGCAAAAAATATTCCGTGTCGGTAAAAAATGCCTCCTCCTGTGCGGGGATCGTCCTGCCGGCAAATGTTTTCTCAGCAACAAGCTCAGGTTCCAACCAGCCTCAGCCGCCTAAGCTGGTCAACTTTACCATTGAATTGAAGGGGTTCCGAAATGATCTGGACGGTCTGGCTTGGGAAACCTCGGACTATGTTCTTGGTATAGAACTAATCGATCCTGATGGCAACCTGTTAGCACTTGTTGATCCGAATGGTAATCAAGTCACAGAACTTTTGGTCGATTCTGAAAACTCAGGCGTAGTCATGCAGGCCTTTAACAAGCCTCAGGGCGAGTACAAGTTGCGGCTTAAAATGAAGAACATTTTCAACCCGCTTCTTTACTACCCATTCGATCAGCCGCGGTTTTCGGTATTTCTCAATGGAAATCCGGAAGTAAATCCGCATGTCATCACCGCCAATTTTGCCGATCCAGGCTCGATTTTCCACGAGTGGCGGCCCGATTTTCAATTTGCTGATATCGTTCTCGACGTGAAATGATCCTTTGCCGGATATGATTGATTTTAACGTGCAATCAAAACACAACACTATCTACTATGAAACACATCAAAAAATTAGCCTCATTTATTTATCTATTAATGTTGCACCAGGCGGCATATGCTCAATATAGCCCTAACAACGTCGACCGAACGGCTCTCAGCTTTTTTGACGGCGTTCAGACGTTCAGGGCGATGGAATATTATACAGATGCGCAACTCACCAATAAAGTATACAGGCTTCAAACACTATCCGAAAACGGATTTCCGTCCATTACCCTAACCGGCACTTCACAGGGAAACACTGTTTTCTTTGAAGACAAAGTACCCTATGACGATCAATACACAGATAATCCGACTCCATATTTAAGCAGCGAAGCTGTTCAGATTCTGTCTGGATTTCAGAAAGTAATGAAGGCATTTGACCAAAGATTTGCCTGGAAAGGAAGCGACGGAGCGGGAACTGTCTCAATCGACATTAAAATGAAAAACCAGGCCGAGACCGGCTATCAGGCACAATCATATTATTTGGGCGATGTTAATGGCGGTTACTTTGGTTTTGAAAGAAATCTGAACGATAGTAAGCCGTTTCAGACCACGGTAGACGTGCTTGCGCATGAGTTGACTCACTCAATTATCCGATATAAAACTGGCATTTATTCAAAAAATGATGTTCCCTGTTCTGAATATCATGCCGTAATTGAAGGTCTGTGCAACGTTTTTGGTATCTATATCAAAAATAAAATCAATAATGCCAACCCTCAAAACTACGAATGGGTTATGGCGCCCCAGCTGCTATCTATCGCTTTTGACATTAGAAATCCCAAGGCCCGTCAATATGCCGATACCTACAACGGCCAATATTACCCACCATCCTGTCCCGGATCGAGCGCAAACGCGGCCGGGGGCGTTGTATTGAGATGGTTCTATCTGCTGTCGGCTGGTTTGGCAGGTCCTGTGACGAATGATCTTGGGTACACATACGCTAATCTGACAGGCATAGGAGTAGAAAAATCCATTCAAATTATCTGGAATGCAATTCCCAAACTAAAATTATATTCCGATTATCCGGCATTCAAGGCATTCACACTTGATGCAGCGAAACAACTGTATGGAGCAAATTCAGCGGAATATCAGGCAGTCGAAAA
>CAMLNK010000617.1 GCA_946481035.1 uncultured Dyadobacter sp.
CGCTGGTAATCACTTGCTGGGACGGGTCCATGATTTCAAAGCGGATTTCAATCCGTAGGTAATGCGGCCTGAATGGCAAGCCGGCGTGTTTATCGCGCCGGTTTGCTACTTCATATTCAAAGCCCGCTTTAAAAAACCGCCCAGAAAACTTGCGGCAAAGGTGAGGATCATGGAGCCGTAGAGGCTGAAATTTTCCAACTCCTGCCGGGCCCGGTCGTCGGGTAACGAAGTGAAAAGAAAATAGCCGGCGAGCAGGAGAACGCATTGCATAATGGCCAGCAACCAGCCTTTGTACGGTTCGGCGAAGCCAATGGAAATGGCTGCAAAAACAGCGACGAGATAGGGCACGTGAATGCTTTCCGCGTTTTTGATCACGTACACGAGCAATGCGCTGGTCATGATGATCATCACCATATTAATAGCCAGTCGCTTGTCGAAGAACGGGGCTTTGGACGCGATTGACGTTTTGGGACTGGTTTTTAAAAGCTCCTTCAATTCACTTTCATGCTGCGTGTCCTGCATGGCCTCGGTTTCGCGGCCCAACTGCCCGAATGCCAACGCCCGCCAATGGTAGGGCGCAGTACTGGTTTCTTCGGAGAGTGTAACGGCCTTATTGAGCGCCGCCAGCGCCTGTTCGGGCTGATTTTGGTCCAGATACAGCATCCCAAGTTCGAGATGGAGCATAAAAACCTGGTCGTCGTAGCTCAGGCCTGCCTTAATATCTGCCTCTGCTGCTTCGGCGTTGCCCAATTTTTTCTGGCATAAACCCCTGTACAGGTAGGCGATGCTGGATTTGGGTTTTTGCCTGATCCTGGAATCAAAATAAGCGAAGGCATCACCGGTTTGCCCGTTTTCGTAAAGCTTTATTCCTTCGGAGAGAGCAGCCGCTTCTTTTTCACTGGGTGTGCGGAGGTCGGCATAATTGCGCAGGTAGTAGATATAGCCGAAAAAGGCGATAACGACGAGAAATTCCATATAATTTGCAAATTCGGATCAGGCATTCGATGACGCCAAAATTCGGTATGGATGCGCGCAAATCAAAAAGGAATCGGAGGTTTTCGGGTGGGAATCTTGTGAATGGTTGTGCTTTCAGACGAGGATCACCATATTAGGCTCCTCACCACTCTCGGTGCTGAGCGCGGAATAAGTTAATGCGATACGTTTGCCGGTATTTTCAGCCAGTTCAAGCAATTTGAAAACTTTTTCTTCCCCCTCGATTCGCAGCGCCTGGTACAAAATGTTCCCGTAATTGAACTCGTGAGAACCCAGTCCATTTTTCAAAGCCGCCAGTTGATACCGGTCGAATATTTCCTTTCCTGACATGAAGTGCAACATTTGGGTGTGATATTGCAGGTGAATTTGCCCGAAAGATGCTCAAACCGGTATCAAAGTTGCATGCGGTTAACTTAAATGTTGAGGAAGTGGAATATTTTGGCTCGTTTCGTCGGCAACCGGCTGGCCGCGCAAGGTTTGCAGCGGGATTAACCCCGACCAGATAGGTAGTTCGAGATCTTCCGGTTCGTCTTTCGGCATTCCGTCGCGCATTTTAGCAGATGCTTCATCGAACGAAAAGGCCAAAGCGGTAGTTTTCCGGACTTCGCTGTCGGTCATCGGGCGGAGGTAATCCCAGCTATTGGGTACGATCTTATTGGTAAGCCACTCAAATGCAGACCGCTTAGTTTCAATATCTTCCACCTTTTCGGCTTTGGAAAAAATAATGACCGACCGGTAGTTGACCGAATGGCTGAATGCGGATTTCGCTACGACAAGCGAATCGGCGAGCATCACCGAAATGCAAACCGGTATTCCCTTCTCGATTTCCCTGATAAAATGGCTGCCCACAGAGCCGTGGATATAGATTTTGTCTTCATAGCGGACAAATGCAGTCGGAATGGAAAACGGCATATTGTCCACTGCATAGCTAATAGTACAAAACAGTGCTTCGTCGAGGATCGAGCAGATCGTTTCGTGCTCGTAATGTGTGCGTTTGGCGAGACGGCTGGGTACGAGATAGGGCGGTGGTGTGTTCATATACTTTTGTTTTTTTCAAAATTATGGTTTAATTGGCCTATCTCTTTAATCCAATATTTTAAATGGTGGTAGTCCAATTATGATGAATGTGCTGTCGACACTGATCACCCCGGAAAAAGGCGGGAAACAGCCGGTATACCTTCAGATCGCTAACCAACTGATGGCGCTGATCAAGAACGGTACCTTACAGTCTGGTTACAGGTTGCTGAGCACCAGGCAATTGTCAGCTATATTAAAAGTGCATCGGCGGACCGTCGTGCAGGCATACGACGAATTGCTGGCGCAGGGATGGCTGGAAAGTCAGACTGGAAATGGCACATTTGTCGCGCGGAACCTGCCGGATTTGCGCCCGCTTCCGGTCCCGGTGGAAATAGCCGTCGACAGGGATCCGCTCAAAAAGGCCGGTTTTCAGTTTGACAAGCCTGCTCACCTGGATCGGGCCGTACTGAAAGCCAGCTTCCGGCTTCACCTGGATGACGGTTTTCCCGATCCGAGGCTTGCGCCGCTGGAAGATCTGTCGCGTGCGTACAGGAGCCAATTGCTCCACGGCAACGTCTACACGCGGCTGGGCTATGGCGAAACCGCCGGTACAACCTGGCTGAGGCAGGAACTATCCGCGCATTTGAACGAAACACGCGGCCTCAAAACTTCTCCGGCTAATATCCTCATCGTGAGGGGGATGATAATGGGTATGTACCTCGCCGTGACGAGCCTCGTAAAATGGGGAGACTGCGTTGTCACCGATTCACCCGGATGGTTCGGGGCGTCGATGAATTTTATGCAAGCCGGTGCGAATATCTGCCATGTTCCTGTGGATGAGCACGGTATGGATATCGATGCCGTGGAGGAAATATGTTTGAAACAACCCGTGAGGATGGTATATGTAACCTCCCACCATCAATATCCTACCACCGTCGCATTGCGGCCTGATCGCCGGATCAAGCTGCTCAAACTCGCTGAAAAACATGGTTTTGTAATTTTTGAGGATGACTACGACTACGATTTCCATTATTTAAGCAAGCCGCTTCTCCCGCTTTTCGGGGCAGATCAGGCCGGAATGGTACTTTATTGCGGTTCATTCACCAAAACGATCTCACCCGCATTCCGGATTGGTTACCTCGTCGGGCCCGAAGATGTGATCGCGCACCTGGCCTCGCTGCGGCGGATTATCGACCGCCAGGGCGATACGATGCTCGAAAATGCGATCGCCGAGCTGCTTCAAACCGGCGTAATACAACGGCATTTGCGGAAATCGGTGCGGGTGTACAAGCAGCGCCGCGACCTTTTTTGCGAATTGTTAAAAAATGAATTGCCCGGTCACGTCAGCTTCGATATTCCCGATGGCGGAATGGCAGTCTGGGCGCGTTTTGACCCCAAAATCGATATTGCGAGGCTCGCAGAAAGGGCTGCGCAAAGGGATTTGTATTTCTCAAACGGAAAAGTTGCCGGGTATCCCGCCCAATTCAGGAACTATATACGCCTCGGATTCGCTTCTTCTGACTCGGGAGAACTGGAAGAGAGCGTAAAGATTATCAGGGATTTGCTATGATCAGAAAAGTTATTGAGGCTTACAGGACATCTTTTACCGGGCTCAGCAGGGAAACCTGGTTGCTGAGCCTCGTTATTTTGGTGAATCGCTGCGGGTATATGGCCGTGCCGTTTATGAGTATGTACATCACGCAAAGCCTGCACAGGAGCATTGAGGACGCCGGGCTTATCATCACGCTGTTCGGGGTGGGTTCCGTGCTCGGCGCAATGGCGGGCGGCTACCTTACCGATAAGCTTGGATTTCAGCCCGTGCAGATCGGTAGCCTGGTTTTAAGCGGCATATTCTTCCTGCTTTTCAGCCTGAGCAGCGATTTCGTACTGCTTTGCGCTTTGATCGTCGTCCTTAGTTTTTTTGTGGAAGCATTCAAACCGGCCAACCAGACGGCCATCGCCACATATTCAACTCCCGAAAACCTTTTGCGCTCGTACGCG
>CAMLNK010000618.1 GCA_946481035.1 uncultured Dyadobacter sp.
CGACAGCCTGCTCCGACTTCCTCGATGAGCAGGACCCGTCGAACCTTCAACCGGACACCTTCTACACCATTCCTGATCACGCGGAAGCGGCTATTGCTGCCACTTATGCAGATATGCGTTTCTTCGGCGATGGTGCGGGTATCTTCTCGGCCAACTGGCAAATGCTCGAAGCGCCAACCGGTACTGCGACAACCGAAACAGGACAGAACTCCGACCTGAACAACCTGTACGCCCTCATTTACGATGGTAACACAGGGCACATCAGCAACTGGTGGAACGGCTTGTACCGTGTGATCGCGAACGCGAACCTCGCGATCGAAAAAATCCCGGGTATCCAGTTCCCGGCTGCTAACGAGGCTCAGAAAGTAAGGCTGCTTGGTGAAGCACGCTTCCTTCGCGCGTGGGCTTACTTCTATGCGGTAAGACTGTGGGGAGATGTGCCTTTGATCACCAAGCCGCAGACTGCCGATTCCGAAGATTTCTTCGCTGCAAGAACACCTCAGGAGGAAGTTTATAAGCTGATCGTGGAAGACCTCCAAGCCGCCGAAGCAGCCGGTTTTGCCGATTTCAATACCAACGGACGTGTGTCAAAAATGGCAGTGAAAGCTTACCTGGCGAAAGTATACCTGACAATGGCAGGTTTCCCTTTGTCGAAAGGACAGTCGCATTACAAGCTGGCGGCGGACAAGGCGTTCGAAGTAATCACTTATGCCAAGGCTAACCCTTCGACGCTGGGCTTGTTCAATACCTACAAGGAGCTGCACGATGAGAAACTGAAAAACCGTATGGAGCATCTGTTCCAGATTCAGTACAACACCGTGGTGCAAGGTTTCCCGCTAAACGATTTCTTCCCGAACTTCAAAGCGGTAACCTACTCGGGACCTTCCGGAACCGGTAGCACAGTGCCTACATTGTCGTTCTACAACTCATACGAGACGGGTGACCTTCGTACAAAAGATCAGGAAGGGTGGTTCTACACCAGCTACTATACCAATGGTACCGGCGAGAAATTTGAATTGGGCGCTCCTTACGTGTTCAAATACTTCAACATCGCTGCATTGGGCGGACCGGGCATTACCCCTACCCGTTTGAACAACCTGAACGTAAACCAGATGCGCTATGCCGACGTGCTGCTTATGTACGCAGAAGCACAAGCTGAATTGGGTACTGTCAATCAGGATGCTTACGATGCTTTCAAGGCCATCCGTGACCGTGCCAAGTTGAAAACACCGGCCATCGGCACTTATACCCCTGCAAGTTTCAAAGAGGCTGTCTGGAAAGAGCGCTGGTATGAATTTGCTTACGAAGGCATTACCTGGTTCGATATGGTACGCTTGCGTAAGGTGTTCGTTGAGGCCAGCAAAACTTTCGACAACTTCGTGGGCCACAAAAACATGAACGTGAGCGGTGGTGCTGCATTGCTGGAAAAACACCTGCTGTTCCCGTTGGGCATCCAGGAAATGAGAAACAACCCGAACCTGAAACCTCAGAACCCGGGCTACAACTAGTATTTTCTTATCTGTTTTATAAAAGCCGGCCTTCATCTGAGGGTCGGCTTTTTTCGTTTTCCCCTTATATTCACAGTCAGAGTTTTACCAAAGCGATTTGCAGATGTTGGAAAGGATTTGTAGTGCCGCCGGACGCCGGGCATGTTGCCAGATAGCCCTGCTATGCCTGCTCACAGGTATTATGCAGACCAATGCGCAGCTCATCGTCACCAACCCCGTCGCCAACCAGGTTATGCAGCGCAATGCATCGGGCACGGCCTCTATTTCCGTCACTGCTTACGCCCATTACCCGTACACCCGCATCGATGCCGCATTGATCCCCATCGAAGGCAATGCAAATCCCGCACAAGAACAGCAGTTCGATGCAAGCCAGCTCGCCCAGGGGTTTCTTCACACCGCGTTCAGCGCCGGCACCGGCTGGTACCGCCTCAAACTGACGGGCGCGGCACCCGGCGGCGTGACCGATTCCGTGGTGATCTCCCGCGTGGGAGTAGGCGAAGTTTTTCTCGTAACCGGCAATTCCAATGCCATGGGACTCCCCGGCCTCGGCGCGAAAGATGCGTCTGCCAATGTGGTTTCCTTTAATTCACTCAACAAAACGCTCAACAACGAAAACATTACCGTGGCCCCCGACGGCCCTATGCCCGCTCCCGTTTTTGAACCCCTCAAAAACAGCAGCAATATTTTCCCGAATGGTGAAACTTCGTGGTACTGGGGCGAGCTCGGGGATTTGTTATTCCAAAGATGGAAGACGCCGGTGCTGTTTTTCAATACCGCCTGGGCAGCCGCTAATTGCGAAAACTACCGCGACGCAGCTTCGGGCAAGGATGCCTATAATTTATATGTAGGGAAATACTGGCCCAACCGCCAGCCTTACAGCAATATCGTCAACACAATGCGCTATCTGACGTCTCTGACGGGCGTCAGGGCGGTACTTTGGTCACATGGAGAAAACGATGCGCAGCTCGGTTTTAAGGAAGCAGAGTATTTCGATGGCATCCGTACGCTCATTCAGAATGGTCGCAAGGATTCCGGCTACGACATTCCCTGGTACATCGCCCGCAACTCGGCCAGCAATCAGGTAAAAGGTCCGTATTTACCCGTGCTGAATGCCCAGAACCGCCTGATCGCTCTGCCGGGTTTCAATGCCTTTCAGGGTCCTTATCTCGACACCATCCAGATCCCACGCCCGGTTTCCGGCCATTTTGAAAATATCTCCGGGGGCATCCAGGGACTTTCGCTGGCAGCCAGGGCCTGGAACAGAAGCTTGTCCGACACGGCCATTGCCAAGACCGTTCCCCTGCAACCCACGTACGCATTACACACAGGCGTTACACCCGCACGCGTGTACCCGGGCGCAACGTTCGATCTGCCGTTCACAGTTACCGGCAATATACCTGCCGCATTGCAAATCACCGCCGAGCTGCTGGATGCCCAAGGGCAGTTCGTAGCGAATGCAGGCAATGGGAACGGAAGCCCGATCAAAATCCAAATGCCAGCCGGGCTTCCGGACGGGCAATACCACATCCGGCTCATTGGCCTGAGCCCCATTCTGCCGGGCAGCGTCTCTCAGCCAGTATACGTCGAACGTTCTTTGCAGGCTATTGAATATGTGAATACCATCGGCGTGCGAAATGTGGGCGGTGCTATTCAGGTAGCCTGGGCTGTTGCACCGGTACCCGGGCTGACGTCTATGACCGTTCAGAAAACGACCGACGGCCTGCATTACAATGACCAGGAAACTTATCCCGCCCCCGAGGCCGGGGTTTCGGGCGTATTCGCTTTCATGGATAGTAACCCGGGCAGCGGTACTGTCTTTTACAGGATTAAAATGGGGTATTCCAATGGCACTGTTGGCTATTCAACGATCGTCACGCTGTTCCAGGATGGCGCTCCTGCCGCCCTGACCGTCTTTCCGAACCCGGTAACGCAGCAGCAGTTTTACATTATACCAGGTAACCAAGCCGACATTACCTGCCGCCTTTTCGACGCTGCAGGTCGTGAACATCCCATCCAAACCTCGGCACGGGAAGCAGTGGGATTGCTCTCCGTTCGTCCCGGTTACCCGCTACCGGCCGGGAAATATATCCTTCAAGTGACTTCCGACGGACAAAGCAGCGCGCAAAGCGTTGTTTTTTATTAGTACAAAATATATCTTACTAATAGTCAACCGCTTCCAACTATCACCTCACCTGCTGTGTCCACAGGAACGATGCTCCGTTCCTGAAACCACAATTTTTAATACCATGAAAAAACTACTACCCATTCTATTTCTGCTGATTTTGGCTAATGCCTGCAAAAAAGGAGAAACCGAAAACCCCGTCCCACTCGAAATTTCCGACACTAAACTCAAAGACTACCACGTCATTTCTATCGCCTTCGACGCGTCGGGCACCGCATGGCTCGGTACACTCAGCCAGGGGCTCATCCGGCACAGCGGCACGGGCATCGCGGTTTTTGATTCCACCAATTCTATTTTGACCAAAGCGGCGATCAGGGAT
>CAMLNK010000619.1 GCA_946481035.1 uncultured Dyadobacter sp.
GCACATATTCTCCAATAATACCCAGTGCCAGCAATTGCACCCCGCTGAACAAGATGATCACAAAAAGCAGGGCTGCAAAACCCTCAATAACGTGGGCGAAAAACAGCTTTTTAAGTACAACCGTCGCGAAATAGATCAGCGAAATCACAATGGCAGTTATACCCACGCGGCTCATAAACTTGATCGGGAACTCGCTGAAATTGAAAATACCGTTATAAGCGAGCCTGAAAAGCTGTTTGAATGAGTATTTCGATTCCCCCGCGGCGCGCGCGTCGCGCTCGTACTCGTACCCGACCTGTTTGAAACCGATCCAGGAACGCATTCCGCGCAGGTAGCGGCTTTCTTCGGGCATTTTATTTAAAACATCGACTACCCTGCGGCTGATCAATGCAAAATCACCGCTATCGAGCGGAATATCCACATAAGAAATCGAGCGGAGAATGCGATAAAACAAATGGTACCCCATTCTTTTGATGAAACCCTCTTTCCGTTTTTTACGAACGGCATACACCACGTCGTTTCCTTCCTGCAACAATTTGTAAAATTCCGGCAAAAGCTCCGGCGGGTCCTGCAAATCGCCGTCGATCACGAAGAGCGCCTCAGTGCCGCGGGCGGCGGAAATACCGGCCGTTAATGCCAGCTGGTGGCCATGGTTACGCGACAAAAAAACACCATGATAACGCTCATCCGTCAGGGCCACTTGCCTGATTTTGAGCGCCGTATCATCCTTACTCCCATCGTCGATCAATACCACTTCAATAGCAAGCGGACTGGCGTCCATCAACGCATTGATACGCTGTACCAGTAGCGGGAACGTCTCAGATTCATTATATAGCGGCGCGACGATTGAAATTTGAGGAGTTTTCAATATGCTGAGTTTTTCAATGACCAATGGAGGCAAAAATACACCTTTCGGCCTATTATCGAAACATTCTGTTATTTAAGGTATTGTCACTTTTCCAAGAACGCCACCTTTGAGGCCGGCTCCTTCCACGTTCACGATTCCCAGATCGTACGTTCCGGGAAGCAGGGAGGAATGGGATATTACAATGTCAAAACCTTTGTCGTATTGCTTGAAAAAGTTGCGTCCGGTGTACTTATGCGGCTCCATTTTGAAGAAGTAAAGGCGCTGCGCATTCCTGACAAATGCATATTCGCCGGTCGAGCGAGCGGGTGAAATTGTACCCTCGGGATCGTTTACGTAAATCGCCTTATCGCGATGCTCCACCGTAACCTGCCGTTCGACCGGAAATGCCGTCGTGAGTGCATTCACTTGCCGACCAAGCTCATTGCCTTCTTCCGGGTAGCTGTAAACCCCTTCTTTTATCAGGTATTTCATCATATTATCTACATACCGAGCACCTTCTGAGTAAGGCACGTGGCCCAATCCGAAACCATTATGCTCCTGGTTGTAGCCATTCACGATGTAATATTTTCTTCGCTCTGAAATAACCGGCAGATAGGTGTAAACAGACAGGCCCCAGATTACCAGCCCTACCAATGCGGCTCCTTTCAGGGCAAGCTTCCGCAGGTTTTGGTTTGGGGTTGAAACCACAAAAGACAAATAGGTAACAACCAGAAACAGAGCCGGATATATCTTATAATTGCTCACTATCATTACAAAAAAACCGAACCGCGGCCGCAACAGCCCGATCACCAGCGCCTCCACGAGCAGGAAGCAGAAAATACCGAGCAAAAACGCATTCAAGTTACTTTCGTCCTCCGTTCTTGCAGGCGCAGGATCACTTTTGAACAAACCAAATGTCCGCGCGAGCCATGAGGTAACCTGCCGCCACAGCCATATGCCCACCCAAACCATCGCGATCAACGCCATCAGCACCGGCAGTGCCGAACGTACGACGATGTCCTTCTCAGGGAAGAAATCAAACAATCCGCCGAGAAAAGTAAAAAAGCCCAGCACCGACAAATGCGGGTATTGGGCAAAAAACGCAAAGCTCGACTCGTTACCCTGCGCCGACATGCCGTAGAAGTACAATCCTACCGCCACTCCCCCTACCACAATCCACGCCGCGAGTTGCCTGTATTGCGACCGCAGCAAAAGCACCGCCACGCCGGCCGGCCACACGAAAATGCCGCTGCTCATCGCGTATGTAGCGCATACACCCGCGAGTAACGCGCCTGTGAAACGCTTTACAGAGAGCAAAAACATCGATAATACCACAAAGAAAACGACAGGCTGATGCTGCCAGCCGCAGATCGCCCAGAGGAAAATAAGGTGGTACTGCAATTGAAAAAGCAAAAACGGCACAGGCAGGAAATACCAGGCGCTCAGATTCGAGCGCTTGAATGCACGCCAGAATATCGCCAGTGTTCCCAGCGTAAAAAGCGCGGCGCCAATGTGCAGGAATGTAAAATTGAGTTGCCCCGTAACCCAGTAATAACCCACGGTGGCCAGCTTACCGATCACCATCCTATGCTCGTTGTTGGGCTGAAAAAGAAGCCCCAGCTGTTCGGACAATGAATCACTTGTGATCCATTTGTGCAGGAAATCGGGGAAGGGATCGAAATCGTCGTACCATGGCAGGTTTACCGAATAATACAGGATTACCCCCACCCACAACGCTACGGGCACTGCCATTCCCAGGAAGAGAAGCGGCTTCTTATTGCTGTTGTCCACTTTCGGTATCTTTCATGTAAATGGCTTCTTTGCCAAAATAGCCGGCCGCACATTTATTCCACCAGTGATTGGGGTCGGTTTTGATGTCGTCGTCGAGGAAGATCGTCATCGGCTTCGAGCGCACCGGCGGCAGGTACAATATGTTTTCCTGTGAATGTTTGATCAAAGCATAGCGCTGGTACATTTCCTTATCAAATGCCGCTGCCTTGCCTTTCAGCAAATCGGTGTACATCATTCTGACATTGCTGCTGCGCAAAAACGACATCGCCACCGACACCAGCAGTACCGCACAAACGATGCCATACCGTATGGTTGTGAAATGCAGGAAATTGAATTTCCGCTGTTTGAAATAGTGAAAAACAACCCCGATAACGTAGAACCAGCCGATCAGGAAGAAGAAGTACACGCAGTTGATCACCCGCGGCGTAGGCTCGATCCCCACCCCGTAGTAGGAAGGGAACAGCTGCGCCGACAGCACGCCGATAAAGAGCAACACCGCATACCACACCGGAATCGAAAAGTAATTGCGCGCACCTTCCGACAAACGCGAAAGCACGAACAGCCAGGCTAATGTAAAGAATATCAGAGGTGTCCGGAAAACCCAGTCATAACCCAGGTAGGCCAGTTTTTTGAATGAAGAAACAATCGAGAAAGGAACGTTGCCGCCCAGCGGATTACCGCCGATACGCGCCGCATTACCTGGTGAGGCAAAGTAAAAATAGCAGGAAAGTGCCGTTACGACCGCCATCGAAACCATAAATGCATCGACCTTGCGGTGGAAAAGTACCCGATAAACCAGCCACGCGCCCACGAGCAGCACCATAATCAGCAGATTCGTTTCACTGCTTCCTATTACCGCAAATATCAAAAAGCCCGAAAGGGCGCCGACAAACAGTTTCGCAGGCTGCGTATCCTGGCGGTACCAGCGCAGCACGAGTACGATCCAGAGCAATGTGAGAATGTTCGGAACGGTGTAGGTCACAAATGCGGCCATCCAGTAAAATGCCTCAGAAATGCTCATCATTTTGAGGATATACAGGAAGAAAACCACGCCCGCAAAACCGAAATGCGCCAATCTTGACAAGGTAGGCGTGAGATGGCGGAACAGGCTATACAATGCAAAGACCATCCCGAGCAGCAATATGACCGGCAATACTTTGAAACCGATGATCGAATGGAACAGCAGCGGGCTCGTGTGGTTCAGGAAAATGCCGAAATAGCGCCCCGTCCACTCGGTATAGTACAGTTTCATGGCCTCGAACCAGCCGATTTTGAATACTGTAAATATGTAACAGAAGTCGTCCGCCGGCGACGGATGGTTGAAGTACGAAAGCGCCAGCAGCGGCACCAGCACGGTCAGCATCAGGAGG
>CAMLNK010000620.1 GCA_946481035.1 uncultured Dyadobacter sp.
TTGGTAGCGGCGGCAGGAGTAGTTTTGGTTTGAGCAAAAACGGGCTGACAAAGCACAAGCCCGGCGAACAAAACTCTGAAAAGCGGTTGGTAGATCAATTTCATTGGCGATGCTATTGACAGCAGTAAGGTTCCGTGTTAGTACTTGGCAAAGATAAAGATGTACTACGTTTAAAAGCAGAAAACCGGCGTGCTTTTCACGACCGGTCTTCTGAATCTTAATTTTATTTTAATCTTACTTTTTATCGCTTCCGCCAAGCTGCGCAGGTGCTCCCGCAGATTGCGTACCTTTTTTGGCTTTCTCGAAATCACCCGCTTTAATGATCACAAGCTTATTGTAATCAATATGCTTGTTGAATGCAGCTTTGATCTGCTCCGGTGTCAGCGCCTCGATTTTTTTCTCAAAATCGGCATCCCACTGCATCGTACGGTTCAAATAGAGATTGCTCGTGAGCGTGTTCGTGAGCGACGCATCCTGCGAGCGCGCGACCTGCCGCGATTGCAGGTAACCCGATTTCGCTGCCTTCAATTCATCGGCCGTAAACCCTTCCTTCATCACCTTGTCGATTTCCTCTTTGAATGCCGCTTCCAGTTTCTCTGCATTTTGAGGGGCGTAAATGGCATAGGACATAAATGTGCCGTTCTTATCCAGCGGGCTGGCCGAGAATTGCGAACCAACCCCATAACTCAGCCCTTCTTTCTGACGAATGCGCGTAGCCAGACGTGAGTTCAGGAACCCGCCGCCGAGCATATAGTTGCCCATGATCAATGCCGGGTAATCGGGATCTGTATCCTGCAATGGCATATTCATACCGGCCACAAACATCGCATTGGCCTTATCAGGGGTTTCGATGGACTTGTTTTCGGATTTTACAGCCTGGTATGGCGACACCATCCGACTGAATGGTTTCACGCTCTTCCAACTACCGAACTCATCGTTCAGGATTTTCTGGATCGCGTCTTTATCGAAATCGCCTACCACCGTTGCGGATGCATTATTGGCTCCGTAAAAGTCCTTGTGGAACTGGCGCAGCTGGTCGATTGTCGCCGTTTTGATGCTTTCCACATCCTCATCGAACGTGCCGACGTAACGGATATCGCTTTTCGGATAAGGGGACACAATGCGGCGGTACTGGTTGAATGCGATCGCCTGCGGCTCGCTGCGCTGCGATTCGATGCCCGCAAGTTCTTCCTGTTTCAGTTTTTCAAACTCATTCTCGTCGAATGCAGGTGTTTTCAAAACTTCGGCTACGAGTTTTACTACTGCCGGCAGGTTTTCCTTCGTCGTTTCGATGCTGGCCCCTGCCTGGTTGCCCGCTCCAAAGAAACTCACCCGCGCTTTCAGGCGATCGAACTCGTCTTTAATCTGCTGGCGCGTTTTGGTTTTGGTACCCTTGTCGAGCATCGAGCCGGTGAGGTCTGAAATCGTCGCCTTGTTTTGCAGGCTCTTTTCATCGCCATAACGCAGCGTAATGCGTGCTGCTACCACATTACCGCGGGTCTTTTTAGGAAGCAATGCGGTTTCAATGGTATTGGCTTTCTCCACGCGCGCGGTGCGGGTTTCCACGTTCGCCGGTGAAGGGTCGAATGCTTCGCCTTCTGCTACCACGGCTTCGCCTTTATAATCTTTCACCAGATCGGCCACTTTCGGCGCTTCGGGAATTTCGGCCCTCACCGGATTAGCTTCCGGCATAAACGTTCCGAGCGTACGGTTCGATGGTTTGAAATAATACTGAGCCACCTTCGCAACATCTTCCGGCGTTACTTTGCGGATATTGTCGCGGAAGAGGAATGCCAGGCGCCAGTCACCGGTAGCGATGGATTCGCTGATGCTGAGCCCTACCCTTTCCGAGTTCCGGAATTCGAGGTCCCAGTTTTTGAGGATCGTGGTTTTAGCTCTTTCCACATCTTCCTTCGAAGGTTTGAATGTAGCAGTCGAATCGAGCGTAGCGGTAAATGCCTTCTTCGCCTCGTCCAGCGACTTTTCTTTCAGGATTTCGGCCCCGAACAATACAAAACCGGGATCGTAGAGCTGAAAAGTGAATCCAAACTGCGACGACGCTTTCTTCGTTTCCACGAGGTTCTTGTAAAGTCTGCCATTTGGCTCGGTGGTGAGTACTTCGGTAAGCACCTCCATGGCCGGGTAATCGGCGTGCGAGCCGGGCATAATGTGGTACATCGCCATCAGCATTTGCACGTCGCCGGTTCTTTTCAATTCCACAAAACGCTCGCCGTCCTGGGTAGGCTCCACGGTGTAGGAATGCGGCAGGACGCGGGTCGGCTTAGGGATTTTACCAAAATAATCGTTGATCAATGCGAGCGTTTTGGCTTCATCGATCTTGCCGGCCACGGTCAGCACCGCATTGTCGGGCTGGTAGTATCTTTTGTAGAATGCTTGCAGGTTCTCGATGGGCACGCGCTCGATGTCGGAGCGGTTACCGATTGTCGATTTGCCGTAGTTGTGCCACAGGTAACCGCCGGAAATGACCCGCTGCATTAAAACCCGGAACGGGCTGTTTTCGCCCGATTCGAACTCGTTGCGCACCACACTGAATTCGCTGTCGAGGTCTTTCTTGGCAATGAACGAATTCACCATCCGGTCGGATTCGAGGTCAAGCGCCCATTTCAGGTTTTCGTCCGAAGCCGAGAAGGTTTCAAAATAGTTGGTCCGGTCGTACCACGTGGTACCATTCGGACGTGCGCCGTGCTCGGTGAGCTCCTGAGGAATGTTGGTATGCTTGGGAGAGCCTTTGAACACCAGGTGTTCGAGCAAGTGGGCCATACCGGTTTCGCCATAGCCTTCATGGCGCGAGCCTACGAGATAAGTAACGTTCACAGTCACGGTCGGCTTCGATGGATCGGGGAAGATCAGCACTTTCAGGCCGTTTTCGAGATTGTATTCCGTAATCCCTTCGACCGACGTCACTTTCGTAACGCCCTTCGGCAACTGCTGCGCTTCGGAAGGCATTGCCAGCATCGCGGCGAGCATCATTCCGACAAGCGAGCCCTGCCTGAACAAATTTGTTCTTTTAGATTTCATGACCATATTAAAATCAATTAGTTTAGATTTATAATCCTTGAAAATAATGCAGAATATCACATTTACCAATGGATTGGTGACAAATGGTAAAATAATATACGTTGCAACATAATGTCGTATCCGGCATGTACTGGTTGCATCCAAGGTTCAAATATGTCCCTCATTTCGAAATAATGACTACGAGTAAAAGTGCCCCGTACCTGTGTTCCCTCTTTGCGGCAATCATGCTTTCGGCCTGCGCGGGAAGTGGAATACCTATTTCATCCAATACCAAATATCCTATCGAAGTCCTGTACGACAACCAGCCCCTGGAACGTCCCTATTCGGAACTGGCGGTGGTGGAAATCGGCAGCGAGGATTCGCTGACGGCCGACCAGACGAAAGACAAAAGGATGATGTTCCGTGGAAACGACGCCAAAACCAAAGAGCTTCTGACCGCGCGGCTGGTCATGAAAGCCCAGAAAATCGGGGCTGACGCGATTATTAATGTCAAATACAAATACTACACGAGCGTAGATAAGGAAGGCTATATGCTGAGCGGACTGGCCGTTCGGTACCGCGGAGAATGACACTTCTAACAAGATAAACTAAAAACCATGCTGTTTACTGCCAAACTATCCGACATGCCCGTCGAGGCGGAATCGAGGGTGATCATCCGTTTTCAGGATTGCGATCCGCTGATGCATTTGAACAACTCCAAATATTTCGATTACTTCTTCAATGCGCGGGAGGACCAGGTTTCCAAGCTGTATGGTTTCAGTTTCGAGGCGATGTTCCGCGAGCTGCGCACGAGCTGGGTCGTGTACCAGCACCAGATCGCGTACGTAAGGCCCGCGCGCATCAGCGAATGGGTACGCATTACCTCGCGCGTGATCTTTTATAATGAGGATACGATGGTAACCGAGTATTTCATGACCAACGACCTGCGTACCGAGCTCAAAACCGTGCTCTGGACCACTTC
>CAMLNK010000621.1 GCA_946481035.1 uncultured Dyadobacter sp.
TCAAGCACCGCTGGATCAGGGAGCGTGCCAACCATGGGATCACTGTGGCCATCAACAGCCACGATACCACGCTGGTAAGGGTGTCGTACAACAGCGGGAATATGCTGCTGATGAAAAGGGCTGTTGACACCACCATGGTCGGGGAATCGTTCAGGCTCACTTCCGAAGGCATTTTGAGCGACAGTACGCAAACCCTCTATGACGTCGACAACGAATTCAAATACAACTCGCTAAGGCGGTTTCCGCACGACTCGGTGATCGCCATTTCGGACACCCGGATGGGAATTACCCGCCTGTTCTGGACTGGCAACAAGAGGGTCGAACCGAGCACCAGGCTCCTTCCGGAGACAAAAGTTCGCTTCTTGTTGCCGCTGGACCCCGAAGATCATGAATATTTAAAAAGGAATTCGAGTATCGCCGCCAAAGAGGCCCTGTGGACTTACCTGGAAAACGAATACCTGACATCGGTCCACAGGCTTTCGAGCCATTTTTTTTCCTCCGAAAACTCCGGCTCGCTGGTCAACCTGAAAGGCGTGCTGAGCGCTTTGGTGCGGCAGGTCGAAGGACAATATAATTATGCGCTTTGGATGGCACTGTCGCGAAAAATAAATGCCGACGGTAACCGGCGTTTGAACGAAGTGTTTTGGGAAACCCGTGGTGAGCTCGAAACCAAAATCCAAAAAATGAGGGAAGACGAACGCAATGCGCTATTCTCCTTTGTGCGCACGCAATCGAAGCGCTACGCGAGCGACGACCACATTATGTTCCTGGAAGACATGCAGGAGAAGCTACCCGGCGATACCTGCCTGAATCATTACCTGTCGATCGTGTATAACAATGCGTCCTGGTACCGGCTGTTCGACCGCAACTTCAAAAAGTCGATTGAATATGCCAAAAAAGGCACGACTGTGGCCATTACACCCAAATCGCGCCTCGACTATATTTACGTGAACCTGGCGCATGCATATCTGCTATCCGGAAACGTGGCAGAGGCCCGGCGCTATTACCGGACCTATGCCACGAGCAAGAATTTCAGTGAGAAAAATTGTACTTATGCCGAAAGCGCAATCTACAACCGCGACGCGATGATCGCCGATTTACGAGGATTTTCCAGGAAGAGAATGATCCCGGATTCATTGAAAGACGATGTGGCGTCGATCATCAAAATGCTCAACGCCATTAAACTACCCGAATCCCCGAATGAAGGTTACAATAGTTTTGCCAGCGTCTTAACCGATTCGTCGATCACGAAATAGTTGAGATGGTGGCATGAAACCTTCTGCGGCACGGCGGCAGTCTTCGCCAGAAAGATGCTGTCCGTGCTTACGGCAATGTCGTTGACCGTGTTCTTGTAAACCCACGTGCCTATTTGCGTCACAACTTTCTCCATCAGCGGCAGGCCGTCGCTGGCCCGCAGGTAGGCATCCAGGTCACCTCCGACTATAAAATAGGGAATCGGTGCGGTGGTTTTGTGGGTTAGTTTTTTAATGAAATCGCTGCCGCTGTCCATTTGTGCCAAAGTGTGCAGCACTCCTTTATTTCCTACTTTCAACACTGTTGACAGAAAGCCCGTGACCGCGCCCACCTGCGGGGGAAACAGCTTGGTACCCAGCGCAAGGGCCACAGACGCCCAGCTCACGTAACCCGGAATCTCCCCAAACTTACTACCCCCATTAGGCGTACCGGCCATAATGAGCTTGTCGACGAACTTGTCGGCGCCCAATTCCTCAATCATATAGCGCGAAACCAGCCCTCCCATCGAATGGGCTACCAGGACCAGTTTCTTTCCATCATTTTCATTAAATCCAAGGCCGGCCAGTTTGCCTTTCAGGATCGCCGCGATTCCTTCAATCGGTGTGTTCAGGTTTTCATAATCGTAGGTCATCACAAGATCGTAGCCCCCGTCGATCGCTATTTTAAACGTTTTGGCCATATCCTCGGTGTCACCGATAATCCCGTGCACCAGCAGCAGGATCGATTTTGCCTGGCGTACCTTTTCTTCCAGTCCGGCACTTTCACGGGTTGCATTGTTGGCATAATCCACCCAACGCAACTGGTTCGGATCGGTTTTAATGCCCAGTTTGCCCGCAAATTTCAGGAATACCATCCGGAACGCTCCCCCAAGGCTTCTGGTTTTCTCCCCGGCTTCTTCGGGAATCGTATCCACGCTGATCTGCATTAACCCGGGTTCGGGGACCGACGCCACGCCCATCGGCAGAAAGTCCTCGCCATCGAAAAAGAAAGGTAATACCAACTCGTCCTCATTTTCGGGCCTGATTTCGATGACCAGCGGGTTCTCTTTCAAAGCAGCAACGTCGCTGATCTCTACCACCTCGGCAATGCTGCGGTCCTCCCCGCGGGTCCCTTCGTCGAAGTTCACGATCTCGAACCACGGATTACCTGCGGCATAAGCCTCGTTGATAACCGGTTTATCGACGCTCCTGGTTTTGGAAACGAGCGGTGCCCAGCCGAGCTTTCCGCGGAACGACGGGTGCGGCTGAACCGTAATGCCCTTACCGATAGCCACTGGCTGTGCTCCCAGCTGCTCGTCGCCTTTTTTTACAAGCCTGATACTCACCGCCTTCGTGATCCAGTCGGATTTACCGCCGCCGATCGCTTTCGATTGCCCCAGCCCGCGCGTACCCGAAGGTGCCACGGTAGCACCGATTTCCAGCGGTTCCTGTACAAACAAGCTGCTGTCAATCGCTTCCGTCGAAACGATCAGTTTCAATGTATCGATCTCCTCGTCGCTGTTGAGCGTGAAAACGTCGCTGGTGAGCACTACCGAAGCGCCGGGGTTCACCGGCTGCGAATCGTTGAAAATGACGGTCACCCCATAATCCGGGGAAAGGTAAAGCAGGCTGACATACAACGTACGGGCCGTTCCGTTACCGAAATTGACTTTAAAAGGAATATCCTCGCCATCGTGATCGAGTGTAATCGTTTTATCCGAAAATATCCCCGTCGACCCGCCCTGCGACACCTCCACGTTGAATGTAATCTGCTGAGATTGAATGGCTGACTGCGCATTCTGCAAATCGAGGAGTCGTTGCCAGCGCGCAAGTGTTCGCAGCACATTCAGCATATGCGTTGCCGAGAGCCTGGTTACTCCCACCACCGTCTGAATGCTCGCATTGCTTCCGGTATGATATACCGCGATGTTGCCGTTTTCTGCTTTTAGCTCAAACAATGCTGCGGCAGGAGTATCGGTCAAAACGATGCCCGATTCGCCGGCGTCGCTCAGCGTTTCCTGCATTACCTGCCCTGCCGCGCTGTCGCCATACACGAAAAAAGGTTGAAGCCGCAGCGATTCGGGCTCACCCCAATACACATTATTTGCGTCGAGAGACAAGCTACCGGCCTGCAAAGTGCTTTCCGTTACATTCATCACATCCAGCACGGCCGTTCCAACGGACTGCCCGTCCGCTACCGAGTCATATATTTTGACTTTGAAAGGCTCTCCTACCCGCTGCTCTATGCCCATGCCCGCACCCAGATCGATCGTCCACTTGCCTGCCTTCATATATACGCGGTACCGCGTGAGCCGCCCGGCGTCGGCATTTCGTCCCAGAAAGCCCTGGCTAACGTTAAAAACACCCACCGACTCCATTTGCGGCGTCTGGTTTTTCAATGCATTGCGAATGAACGCCCTCACCTGAACAAACAGGTCGGCGTAGGTGACCTGCCCACCGCTTTTGCCCAGCACCGAAATCAGCGACTGCGTAAACTGCCCGTGCCCGTTGTTCTCCCACGCACGCTCCACTCGGTCGCACGCGGCCAGCAGCAGGTGGTCCGATGAAGGGATATTTACATTACCCCGCTCCACATACGCGCCATCCAGGTAACTTTCAAGCGGGCGGACATCGGAAGTACCCTTTTCGAAGCGGGGCTGCATTTGTAAAAACTGCTCGACCTCCCGTGTAACCGACCCGGAATGGCACGAATCAGCGATCACGACGATCCGCGGCCCGCGTGCGCTCACTTCTTCCAGCAGC
>CAMLNK010000622.1 GCA_946481035.1 uncultured Dyadobacter sp.
ATTCGGATGGGTTGTTGCTGATCATGCAAGTGGCTTTGATCCTTCACAGCCAATCAACGACGACGACGATCTGTGATCCGCAAAAACAGCAGAATCCTGATCATAGGTATACTGGCCTTCGCTGCCGCGATTTACTTCCTGTTCTTCAAAGAGCAGGGTTTAAATCAGGGCGGCGAAGGCCTTTCCCGTTTCAAGGTTGAAACAATCAGGGGCGAGCATGGCTGGGGTTACCATATCCGTCAGGACACAACGCTGGTCATAGAGCAGAAGGTAATTCCCGGAGTGCCGGGTACCGGCGGGTTCGCAACACAAGAAGAAGCTGCCAAAACGGGCGGGCTTGTCAAGCAGAAGCTCGACAGGGGCATTTTCCCTCCTACCATCTCGGCGCGCGAGCTGGACAGTCTCGGCATTAAATATTAGTAAAACAGGCTCTGAGGAGCCTGTTTCTATTTGAAGGAGTAGGTTCCCATAATCGGGTAATGATCCGAATACTTTATTTTGGAATAGGTTGTAAAATCGTGCACCGACAGACGATTCTCATCGAAGAACTGGTGATCTATCCGGATAAAATAAGGCAGGTGGTTGAAAGTAAAACCAAAACCGCTCCCTTTTTCTTCGAAACTGTTTTTGAGTGATTTTCGCAGCTTTCCATAGATATAACTGTAAGGTACCTCGTTGAAATCTCCGCATACCAGTACCGGGTAAGGCGAGCTTTTGACCCAGTCCTGCAAGACAGGAAACTCCTGAGCCCTTTGCTTGAAACCGTTCTTCATTTTTCGCAAAGTAATCCGGCCTTCGGCTTCGATTCCATCCATCTCTTTTTGCCGCACCAACTTGCTAAGGCCAAGGGTCATTGAATACAAATGAAGTCCGATGACGCGTACTGTATCGCGGCCGATCTTTATATCGGCCTGGATCATTCCGTTCTGGGCTAAAAAAATCGTATCGTGTGAAGCTACGATTGGATGTTTGGAAAGAACTGCAAGCCCCCAGTACGACTTGCCGTATTTTTTACGATAAAAATGCGCCGCATATTTATACCCCTTTTTTCGTAGGTAATTCCCGGTATCTAAAATGGTATTGTCTTCGTCATAATATTCAGGCATACAAAGTACATCCGCTCCGCTGTCTCCAACCCAGGCCTTCATAGCCCGGATTTGGTTTTTCCCTTCTTCGGTTGTCCGTTCGGAATGCTTCCGAAACGTGTGAACATTATAGCTCATCACTGAAAACCTCTTAGCGCTTTCAGCGTCAGCCTTCTTGTTTTGAGTGTTAAAACCGATCGTTCTCGGAAGAAAAATACATGCTAAAAGCAGCATTACCACGGGCAAAATGGCCTTTTTGCGCTCTACTACAAACCATATTGGTACCGAGATCAGATGGACGAGCACCGCAGCCGGAAAAGACATCATCATAAACCCGGCTACCCACCCGTCGAACGGCACCCAGAGAATCAGCATGTAAATCAGCAGAGTATAAAAAGCAAAGCATTGATACAGGAACCACAGTAACCTCTTTATCCCCTTCATTGATTCAGAATAACGTTTTTTTACAAAAATAGGCGATGGTTACGGATTTGGAAGACATTCCCGAATGTTTGTAGAAATCATAAAATAATTTTATATTTGCATCCAATTCTATTTTGATCGATTGATTGAGGGGGTCTAAATCCCCTTTTTTATTTGTATAGCTTATACATGACCGTAAAGGAACATTTAGAAGTTTTGCTGGCCCCGCTTCTGGAAGATGGTGACTGTTTTTTGATAGACATCGTGATGAAACCTTCCAAGGCAAGTCAGAAAGTGACCATCCTTGTCGACAGCGACGAGGGCATTACGATCCAGCAATGCACCTCCATCAGCCGCAGGCTCGCCAAGCAGCTAGAAGAGCTGGAAATATTCACAGACGCCTACACCCTGGAAGTTTCTTCACCTGGCCTGGACCAGCCGCTGGTGCTGCCTCGCCAGTACAAGAAGAATGTGGGCCGGAACCTGAAAATCACCCTGAAAACCGGTGAAATGCTGCAAGGTAACCTGACCGATGCCGGTGATCAGAGCATTACCATACAGTTGCCCGCCCCCAAGAAAAAACCGAAAACACCGGTGGACGAGGCGTCTCTGGTGCGAACAATCGGCCTGGATGAAATATCGAAGGCATTGATCGAAATCTCGTTTAAATAGACTCACAACGCCGGATTCGCGTTTTCCGGTTGTGATCAATTATATAATATGTATAACTTAGTATCAGCAAATATTCTTTAACATACCCATGGATAGCGGAATATTAATTGAGTCATTCGCGGAGTTCGCAAGCTCTAAGAACATCGATCGTCCAACGATGATCAGTGTTTTGGAAGAGGTATTTCGTACTATGATTCGCAAGAAATATGGCACCGACGATAATTTTGATGTGATCATCAACCCAGAAAGCGGTGACCTCGAAATGTGGCGGACACGTGAAATCGTCGACGACAACTCCGAGGATATTTGGGAATATAATAAAATACCGCTTGCCGAAGCGCGCAAGATCCAGAACGACTTTGAAGTAGGCGAAGAAGTTGCCGAAGAAGTGAAGCTGGTTGAATTCGGCCGCCGCCTGGTGCAAACCGCACGCCAGACCCTGATCCAGAAGATCAAGGATATGGAAAAAGAGATCATGTATGAAAAATACAAAGATCAGGTAGGCGAAATGATCACCGGTGAAGTTTACCAGACTTTGAGACATGAGGTGATCATCGTGGATTCGGAAGGCAATGAGCTTTCGCTGCCACGCACCGAACAGATTTCCAAAGACCGTTTCCGCAAGGGAGAATCCGTAAAATCGGTGATCCACAAAGTGGAAATGAACAACGGATCGCCCAAAATTACACTGTCGAGAACGTCGCCGGTATTTTTGGAAAGACTCTTCGAGGTGGAGATCCCGGAAATATACGATGGAATCATTTCTGTCCGTAAAGTTGTTCGTGAACCAGGGGAACGTGCCAAAGTGGCCGTCGAATCATACGACGACCGCATCGACCCGGTGGGCGCATGCGTAGGGATGAAAGGCTCACGTATTCATTCCATTGTTCGTGAACTGGGTAACGAGAACATCGACGTTATCAACTACACCGACAACCTCGAACTACTGATCAGCCGCGCGCTGAGCCCTGCGAAAGTAAGCTCGATGCAGATCGACCGCGAAGCCAAACGCGTATCGGTTTTCCTCAAACCAGACCAGGTATCACTGGCAATCGGTAAAGGCGGACAGAACATCAAGCTGGCCGGTAAACTGGTTGGAATGGAAATCGATGTATTCCGCGATATCGAGGAACAAAATGATGAAGACGTTGATTTGACCGAATTCTCGGATGAAATCGACGAATGGATCATCGACGAATTGCACAAAATCGGTTTGGATACAGCCAAAAGTGTATTGGCTCTCAGCAAAGAAGAGCTGGTAAGACGAACCGACCTTGAAGAAGCGACTGTCGAGGAGGTGCTCGATATCCTGCGGAAAGAATTTGAATAATATTAACCCGTGGAGCTGCGCAAAACAGCTCCGCAATCAATGCAAAACCTTATTCTACTAAATTGCTAATATGGCAGAAGATAAAATGATGCGCCTTAGCCAAGTGGCACGGATCCTGAACGTGGGTATTACTACGATCGTGGATCATCTGTCTGCCAAGGGGTATAAGGTGGAAACTAATCCGAATACCAAAATTAATGCCGATCAAATTGAGTTTCTTGCGAAGGACTTCAAATCAAATGAGCTGAGATCTTCCCTGACGCAAAAACCGGCTGCTCCTGCTGTTGAAGCACCGGCTGAGGTTAAGGAAGACAAAGTAAAAAGCGATGTTGAGGGAATTCTATATTTTAGAAATACACCCAAAGCAGAAGAAAAGCCCGTTGTAGAGGAAAAACCATCAACTGAGCCGCAGCCTGCTTATGAAAATAAACTCCCTGGTATCAAGGTAGTCGGCAAGATCGACCTGGATGCAAAACGGCCGGTAG
>CAMLNK010000623.1 GCA_946481035.1 uncultured Dyadobacter sp.
GAAGGGAGGTAAAGATCTTCTGAAATGGTACCCTATTATCGGCCATGTTTCACAGGGCGGCGATATGGGTTTTACATCCGGTCCGTTCCAGTTTTTTGCCGACCGCTCCCAGCATGCTGTCGGCTCGGGTTACTTCTTTTCGGTTTGGAAAAAGAATGCGGCGGGGCAATTTAAAGTAGTGCTGGACGGCGGCGTGATCCATTCCGGCAACGCAACAGAAGCATTCCAGCGCGATCCTGAGCCGCAGAGCAATACGGCCTACGCCTACATTCAGCCTATTGCAAAGGTGAATGACGCGGACCCGCAGCCCTGGAAAGCGGAAGATGCATTTTTGGCAGCCGTTGGAAAAGATGCCGATCGGGCTTATGAGCAGTTTTTGGCAGATGGAGTCGTGTTGCTTCGGAGCGACCGGCCGTTCGGCAAAACCAAGGCGGAAGCCCTTGGGACATTAGCGCAGCAGCAAGTTCAATCATACCAATTTACCAGGTCAGGACAAGGTATTTCCAAAGCAGGCGATCTCGCATATTGTTTCGGCAAAGCGAAGGCTGTGAAAGGCGGCAAGACTGTGGAGGGATTCTTTACCCGCGTATGGCAGCACCGGCCCGAAGGCTGGAAAATCGTTGCCGAGCAGGTTAGCCTGTTTCGTTAAAAACTAACGCATTCATTTTCGCACCGGTTGTGCAGCCGGTGAACGGGAGCATTGTGCCTATTGCATTGCTTCATCCCTTGCCGCGTCCCTCCCGCAGCAACACGTGCGTATTTTTTACCAATCCATATATACCATGAAAAATATCTATCTACTATGGTGCATGCTTTTGCTGCCGGCAATGCATGCGATCGCGCAAGAGAGGACGGTGACCGGCTCGGTGACCGCCAAAGACGACGGTACCGCGCTGGCGGGGGTGAATATCAAAGTAAGGAATGCCAATATCGGCACGCAGACGGACGGGAACGGAGCGTATTCAATCAAGGTTGGGAGCGATACTACGGTGCTGGTTTTCAGTTATATTGGTTTTGAAACACAGGAAATAAAAGTGGGCAGCCTGTCGAGGCTTGATATTACGCTGGCACAGGACACGCGGCAGCTGGGTGAAGTGGTGGTAACCGCATTGGGCATCAGGCGGGAGGAAAAATCGATCGGTTTCGGGGCACAGAAACTCGATGGCGGAGAGCTGAGCAATGTGCGGGAGGCTAACCTCGTGCATTCGCTTTCGGGCAAGCTCGCGGGCGTGCAGGTAGCGGGCAACACGGGCTCGATGGGTGGTTCGGCGAAGATCAATATCAGGGGTATCAATTCGATTTACGGTAACAATAATCCGCTCTTTGTCGTAGATGGAATGCCGATGGAAAACCGGAACACCAACTCACTCGAACAGCAGCGCGGAGCGGGAGGCTACGATTTTGGTAACTCCATTCAGGATTTGAACCCCAGCGATGTCGAGAATGTGACGGTGCTCAAAGGGGCCGCGGCGACAGCCCTGTACGGAAGCCGCGGCTCGAACGGCGTGATTGTGATTACCACGAAAAAAGGAGGCAAGTCGCGGAAACCGAACCTGACCTACTCATTTGGTTATAATATTGATAAAGTGTACAAACTGCCGCGTTACCAGAACAAGTATGGCGGCGGTTATCGCTTTCAGAAATTGTATTATAATGCAAACCCGGAGGCGTTCCCGGACGATCGCAAGGGCAGCTATGACGATAACGACGGCAAAGGCCGCTACGACCTCCTCCCGCAATATGCCACCGACGAGTCGTGGGGACCGAAATTCGAGGGGCAGCTTTACCGGCCGTATTGGAGTTGGGATAAAGACAGCAAGAACCCCGACTTTGGGAAAGTGGTGCCGTGGGAAGCGCAGCCGGATAATATCAGGAGCTTTTTCGAAACAGGCGGTACTTTCAATCACAACGTTTCCCTCGATGGCGCTATGGAGAAAGGTTCCTATCGCATTTCGTATTCCAATTTCGACCAGAAATTTATCCTGCCCAACTCCAAGCTAACGCGCCATAATGCGAGCATTAATGCCAGTTACGAGGCCATTAAGAACCTGACGATCTCGGGTGCTGCGAATTTTGTCACGCATTCGGCGAAAGGTCGGCCAGGAACCGGCTATGGCGACGATGGCGCCAATGTAATGGTACAATTCACGCAATGGGGCCAGCGGCAGATCGATTTTAACAAAATGAAGGAGTACGAGCTTCCCGACGGCACGCAGCTTACCTGGAACCGCTCGTCGTGGTTCAACCCGACGCCGCGGTATTCCAACAATCCGTATTGGGTAAGGCACAAAAACTACGAAACCGACGGCCGTACACGCGTTTTTGGCAACCTCGCCGCGAATTACAAGCTGGCTGAGGGGCTCACGGCGGAGCTGAAATACATGACCGATACCTATTTTGAAACGCAGGAAGAAAGGGTTGCCATTGGTTCGCAGTATACTTCGCAATATTGGCTGAGTAAATACGGCCATTTGGAAAACAATATTCAGGGATTACTGTCTTATAACAAGTTGTTTAGCAAAGACTTTTCCTGGAATGCGAACGTGGGCGTAAACCGTATGACGCGCACCGGTTCGACGCTCATTTCGAAGACGGTGGATGGCCTGAGCTCGAACGTTTTCAGTCTGGAAGCATCGATGGGACGGCCCGATATCACCGATTTGAAAACCAAAAAGCGTATTAATTCCGTATTTGCGAGCTCTTCATTGGGATATAAGGATATGCTTTTCGTCGACCTCGGCGCCCGGAACGACTGGTCGTCGACCTTGCCGGTGAAGCACAATTCGTACTTCTATCCGTCGGGTTCGGTGTCGTGGATCGCCTCGGGCCTGATCGACGCCAACTGGCTGAATTTCCTGAAACTCCGTGCTGCGCTGGCGCAGGTGGGTAACGATACCGATCCTTACAATGTGACGCTGGCTTACCTCCTCTATCAGCCGTTCGGCACCGATTCGCGGCTTTCGGTGCCCAATACCTTGCCTAACCCGGATCTGAAACCGGAAATTACCTCGGAATACGAGTTGGGCACTGAATTGAAAGTGCTGAACAACCGGATGGGACTGAACTTGTCGTATTACAACCGCCGCACCCGGAACCAGATCATTCCGCTGAGCCGTTCAGCGGCCACGGGCGCTACTTATAAATATGTGAATGCAGGGTTGCTGGAAAACAAAGGGATTGAGTTGAGCATGAACGCGTCGCCGGTTTCGACGGAGAATTTCAAATGGGACATTACGCTCAACTGGGCGAAAAATAACAACAAGATCGTGCGGCTCACAACCGATCAGAAGACGATGGTACTGGCCAGTGCGCCGTTTGCCGTGCAACTCGAAGCACGCGAAGGCGAGTCGTTCGGCTCCATTGTGGGTTATGATTTTGTTTACAATGAAAAAGGGCAGAAAGTCGTGAATGAGGACGGTGTGTACCTCCGCTCCGACGACCAGAAAGTGCTGGGCTCGGTACTGCCGTCGTTTACCGGCGGGGTAATCAATGCATTCCGCTACAAAGGGTTCAACCTCTCGGCATTGATCGACTTCCAGAAAGGCGGGAGCTTCTTCTCGACCACGCAGATGTTTGGCCGTGAAACAGGTATCCTCGAAGAAACCGCAACCGGCAGCATTCGCGAGGACGGCATTATCGCCGAAGGTGTGAAACAGGATGGCACGCCCAACGACGTGGTCATTTCGGCCCGCGACCATTACAGCAGCAACGGAAACGGCGGTTATAATATCAATTCGATCGATGTGATTGATGCCAGCTACATTTACCTGCGCGAGATCAGCCTGGGATATAGCCTGCCTGCCGGATTGGTTTCCAAAACGCCATTTAGCAAAGTACGCCTATCGCTTACCGGCCGGAATTTGTGGTTGATCAAATCAAACTCCAAACACGTTGACCCTACCGCGATCACCAATTCCATTTCCAACTGGCAGGGACTCGAAGGCGGCGCGCTACCTTCTGTTCGAACGATGGGTGTGAATGTTTCTTTCGG
>CAMLNK010000624.1 GCA_946481035.1 uncultured Dyadobacter sp.
ATAACTTCGCTGCACCGGATATTAATTCAAACCGGGCGCAGGAGAATTGACAAATACAAAGGTTCCTCTTTTGTTCTTCAACACAGAAATATCATATTTCGGCGCCGGGTGCTCCTATGCCCGTATTTGCCCGGAAAGACGTATCGGATGGCAGGTTTGCGATAGGTTTTGCTAGGTAAAACCATAAAAAATTCGTATCTTTACGTGCTTAAAAAGCCAGATAATGGTTCTTTTTATCCAAGTGTAAAACAAACTATATGTCAAACGAAGCAGTGCTAGAAGTAAACAGCTATTCGGCTGAAAATATCCAGGTTCTTGAAGGTTTAGAGGCCGTTCGTAAACGTCCGGCAATGTATATCGGTGACACTGGCTTCAAAGGCGTTCACCATTTGATTTGGGAGGTTGTCGATAACTCTATCGACGAGGCGATGGCGGGTTACTGTGATACGATCAACGTCACCGTGGAGCCCAATAATTCGATCACTGTAAAAGATAACGGTCGCGGTATCCCCACCGGAATGCACCCCAAGGAGAAAAAATCTGCTTTGGAGGTTGTATTGACGGTACTTCACGCCGGTGGTAAGTTCGACAAAGACACATATAAGGTTTCAGGTGGTTTGCACGGGGTAGGGGTATCCTGCGTGAACGCGCTTTCCACGCATTTGCGGGCGGAAGTGCATCGCGAAGGCAAGATATTCGAGCAGGAGTTCAGCGAAGGTAAGCCACTTTACCCGACACGCGTCATCGGCGATGCCGACGACACCGGAACGATTATCCACTTCCTGCCGGATGCGAGCATATTCACCGTAACCGAATATAAATACGAAACGATTGCAACGCGTTTGCGTGAGCTTTCTTATCTGAACAAAGGCATCCGCATTACGCTGGAAGACAAGCGTGAAGAGGATGAAAACGGCAAATTCCGCGGCGAGGAGTTCTATTCCGAAGTGGGCTTGAACGAATTCGTGACCTATCTTGACGCTACCCGCCAGCCGTTGATCCCGGAGCCGATCCACATGGAAAGCGACAAAGGCGCTATTCCCGTGGAAGTGGCCATGATGTACAACACGTCGTATTCAGAGAACGTGTTCTCGTACGTGAACAACATCAACACCATCGAAGGTGGTACCCACGTTTCCGGTTTCCGGGCCGCATTGACGCGTACTTTGAAAAACTACGCTGAGAAATCGGGCATTCTGGCGAAAGAAAAAGTGGAGATCAGCGGGGACGACTTCCGCGAAGGTCTTACAGCGGTTATCTCCATTAAAGTAGCTGAACCGCAATTTGAAGGTCAGACCAAAACCAAACTCGGAAACGGTGAAGTAACCGGTGCCGTGAGCCAGGTGGTGGCCGAAATGCTCGAAAGCTACCTCGAAGAGCACCCGAAAGAAGCGCGCGTGATCATCGACAAGGTGATCCTCGCTGCCAAAGCCCGTATCGCCGCGAAAAAAGCGCGGGAAATGGTACAGCGCAAAAACGTACTCACCGGCACAGGCTTGCCCGGAAAGCTTTCCGACTGCTCAGAAACCGACCCGAACGTCTGCGAACTATACCTCGTGGAAGGGGACTCGGCGGGAGGAACTGCCAAGCAAGGCCGTAACCGTGCATTCCAGGCGATCCTGCCATTGCGGGGTAAGATCCTGAACGTAGAGAAAGCGCAGGAATACAAGATCTACGAAAACGAAGAGATCAAGAACATGTTCACGGCGATGGGCGTGCAGATCGGTAAAGACGGCGACGAGCGTGCATTGAACATCGACAAGCTCCGTTACCACAAGATCGTAATCATGACCGATGCCGATATCGATGGTAGCCACATCCGTACGCTGATCCTGACGTTCTTCTTCCGTTATATGAAGATCCTGATCGACAACGGCTATATCTACATCGCCCAGCCACCATTGTACCTCGTGAAAAAAGGCAAGGAAGAGCGTTACTGCTGGACCGAGCAGCAACGCGAAGAAGCAGTACGTGAGATTGGAGGCGGTAAGGAAGATTCAGTGAACGTACAGCGTTACAAAGGTCTTGGTGAAATGAACGCCGAGCAGTTGTGGGAAACAACGATGAATCCTGAGCGCAGAAGTTTGAAACAGGTTTCTGTGGAATCTGCTGCCGAAGCGGATCACCTGTTCTCGATGCTCATGGGTGACGAAGTAGCCCCTCGCCGCGATTTCATCGAGAAAAATGCAAAATATGCCCGCGTTGACGTGTAGCCATTAGCTCAAACCGCAATATTGAAACGGATGGCTGTGAAATACGGTCATCCGTTTCTTTTTGGAACGAAAATTTAACACAAACTTCATCGGCCCGAAAACAATAGATTGTTTAGATTCGTTGAATTTTTATTGCCATCCTGATACACCTTTTTAATAGCATAACGTTATGTCCGGCTCATCCGACAATATATATAGCAATGAAAAACGTAGTAAGCTGACCAATCTGTTCGCATTGTTCAAAAGCCCGAAAGAACCGGCTGCGGCTGAGGATGCCAAGGCGGTCAGTTCGTCGGAAAAGGCAAATACCCAAATGCAGCAAAGCGACCTGATCAGCAGGGACCTCAGCTGGATGAAGTTCAATGACCGTGTGCTCGACCAGGCGACCAACGAAGAGCGTAACTTGTTCGACCGGCTTAAATTTTTGGCCATTACCTCATCCAACCTCGACGAATTTTTCACGATACGCGTCGGAAGCCTTTATAACTACCTCGATTTCGGCAAGGAACGCCTCGACTATTCGGGCCTGCGGGAGATTCCATTCCGCAAGTTACTGATGAAGGAAGTGCACGATTTTGTGCGCCGCCAGAACGAATGCTATAATAACCAGCTGGTACCGCTTTTCGCGAATCACGGTTTCCGCATTATCGGAATGGATGAGATTACCGGCGAAGAACATACAGCGGTGGAAGAATACTTCGATCGCACCGTATACCCGATGCTGACGCCGATGCTCTTCGATTATACACACGCATTTCCCGTCCTGCTCGCGAAAGTGCTTATCCTTGGTGTGATCACGCAGGTAAAAGGCACGACGTCCGAAGAAGACCGAAAGCTCTCATTTGTACAGCTGCCGCCGAACCTGCCCCGTTTCTACGTGATCGAGCGGGAGGACGAGCTGCTGTTTTTACCTATTGAAAACATCGCCAAGGCGCACATCAATAAACTGTACCGAAATGTCGATATCGTTTCGACGAACCTGTTCCGCATTAGCCGTAACGGTGATTTTACTCTGGAAGAAAGCGACGATATCGAAGCGGATTTCATCGATGAGATCAAGCAGAAGATCAAAAGCCGCCGGCTGGGGAGGGTAGTCCAGGTTTCGATTGAGCCCGATGTGAACCCGGATCTGCTGAACCTGATCAAAAAGCGTTGGGAGATCGACGATCACAATGTGTTCATGATCGATGCGCTGATCGATTTTACGGCGCTTTGGAGCATTATCAAGCATCCCGAATTTAAAGACCAGATCCCGCCGACCCGCCCGCCGGTGCCGCCGCTGGGGCTGGAACGCGAACGCATTCCGGATATTTTCGAGGTAATGCGGGAGCGGGATATTCTTTTGCACCATCCGTATAACAACTTCGAGCCGGTATTGCAGCTGCTCGAACAAGCGGCCGAAGACCCTAAGGTACTGTCCATTAAGCTGACGATTTACCGCCTAGCCAAAAACTCACGCGTAACGGAAGCGCTCCTGCACGCGGCCGAAAATGGCAAGCACGTGGCGGTATTGTTCGAGGTGAAGGCGCGTTTTGATGAAGAGAACAACATTAAAGAAGCACAGCGCCTGCAAAAGGCCGGTTGTTTTGTGATTTATGGCATTGGTTTGCTCAAAACGCACACCAAGTTGTTGCTGATCGTTCGCAACGAAGGCAACCGGGTACTGCGTTATGCGCATTTGTCGAGCGGTAACTACAATGAGGATACTTCCCGTTTGTACACCGATACCGGCCTTTTGACGTCCAATGAAGAATACACG
>CAMLNK010000625.1 GCA_946481035.1 uncultured Dyadobacter sp.
GAATTTGAGAAACTTTGATCACGCTATTCTAGGACGATTCTGGGGAATAACAGTCAACCCGATGCAATGCCGCGCCCGGCTCCTGTCCGGCCACGTTTATTTTAAGATTGTTTCCTCTACCATCCTTCCCGACGAATTGGCAGCGGAATGGATGGATTTATATAATTATGTATCGCGTTTTGGGCCTGCATATAATGACCAGGGAAGGGTAGTTGCCAGCGATGTGAAAAACACGATTAGTCAGATGACCAAAAAGGAATGTTGTGATGTTGTTGAGCGAATTATACATTTAAAGCAAAAGATAGAGGAGGAGTTCAATTATTGACATATAGTGTTCTTAACTACTCAGCGTTATTTTGCGATGGCCCACTCTCCTGCATGTTGAAGTGGGCCTTTTTATATGTGGGCAGGTTTCGGGAATGTTTCTTCTAACAAATTTATTTGGTATATGAGGCAATCAATGAAAACGGATGTCTGAAAGAACGCCGTCATGAAAACAGAATAGGGCTACTTTCGCTTACGCGCATACGTACAAAATTTGTTCTTGTTTTGGTTGAAAAATTACATTGATAAAATGAAATTGTTTAACGCAAAACCGTAACTATTGCGCGGTTTCTCTCCGCAGATAGCCCTAGTTTTATCCAGGTGATGTAACGCTTACACAAAGTTTCTTCTAAGGTTTAAACGTACTACATAATCGGCCCTTGCTGCTTGCAGGGGCCGATTTTCGATAATGGAATAAATGATGAATCGGATGCAAAAAATGAGAAAAACCTATCTCCTGGCGGATAGCCTCGACCAATTTGACCTGGAAGGCTATAAAGGGGGGATTTCTGAGCTTAAGGGCCGAAAGGCGCTGGCTTCCAAGCAGCGTAACACCGCCATTTTCCTTAGTGATACGGTGTTTAAGCCACCTTATCGGGTCCACGCGGAGCTGGCGGTGGCGGAATCGGACGCGCGCGTTGGGATTGCGTTCGGCGCGCTCGACGACCTTAACTTTGAATTGGTATATTTTGAAGCCAACATGATCCGGTATGATCCAATCATGAACGGCTCGATGACCTGGCAGGTTTATGCTTCGCCCGACCACCGGCATCGCTGTAAAACTCCGGTCGGTAGGTGGCAGCAACTGACGATCGACGTTTATGAACATGGGATAATCGTTTATTTGGGCGAAGATCCCGAGCCCCGGTTTGCCTGTTCCAGCCCGATCCACGGCGGCAAGCCGGGGAAGGTCGGGATTTGGAGCCACCTGTCCGCATTCATCCGCAAAATCTCGATCGAGCAGATACCGGAGCTGTACTTCCTGGAAACAGTTGACCCAATGAAGGAAGCGGAATCGGGCCTGGTTACCGAATGGCTCATTTCCCAACCTTTTAACGGCCTCAGCCTTCCCATGACGGGGAGAAACTGGATTAAGGGGCATAGCGAAAATAACGGCACGTTGAATATCCATCGGTACTACTGCAACCGGGAAGGTAACTCAGTGGAAGTGAGGGCTGTCGTTTTTATCCCTCATGCTGAGACATCAGAAATGTCGGTTGGATTCAGTGACCAGGCCACCGTTTGGGTTAATGAGTTTAAGGTCATTGAAGCAGAGCATATCTGGCAGAATTCGGATGCCGACGGCAGTATTAGCCACAACACCTTTAAAACTCTCGTAAACTGGCAGGCGGGTGTCAACATCATCCGCGCGGTGCTGAGGCAGAACGAGGGTTTTGGATGGGGAATCAGCGTAAATCCCAATTTGGCAGGTATGAGCCTGCTGACAAGTGCCGGACTATACATGATTTGACAACTGACGTACCCGGCATCGGTGTGGCCGGTACTGCTATTGTGCTGCCGACCCAATGGGGATGTCAACGGAAAATTCTCAACGTTATCACATTTTTATTCGAACTACAAATCTGCAATGGCCAGAATTCTGATTATCGAAGACCAGCCTGTTGCCCGTATGGGATTTAGGCATTTTTTTTCCACCCGCTTTCCGGAAATAGAACTGGAATTCAAAGATAAGATTCAAAAGATAAGTGAACGCTCCATGGACGATGGACTCCGATTGATTCTCATCAGTCTTGTAAGGCGATCGGGCGTAGGCAACACGTTTGACATGATACAGGAAATTCTATGCGGGTTGCCGGATATTCCGATATTGATTTATCAAGATCAGGTAAACGTGAGGTCTTTGGTTACCTATTTCAGGACAGGAATCTATGGCTATGTAGCGAAGGAGGACGAGTTGGAAGAATTGGCGTCGGGTATTTCAAGCCTGCTCAACAAGCAGAAATATATCTCCTTACTTGCCGCTAACGTCCTGTCTAATAACACTGATGCACTGGAAAAGATCCCGGCTGGCAGACTCGCATTCGATAAATTGCCGGGGCGTCAACTTGAAATAGCCCGCCTGCTTTGCCGGGCTGTCCGGACAAAGGACATCGCCTGTCAACTATCGATCAGCCAATCGACAGTCAGTGGTGTGAAGGCGACTATTTTTCGAAAGATGGGTGTAAAATCAATTGCTGAACTGTATTACTTGCTGAATGAATAGCTCATCGAGGCAATTGCCGACCTACTTTTTCAAAAAGACTAATCACCCATTACAACGGAGTTTATTGAATTATTTCGTTAATCGTGTCATATCCTTCAAATGTTTGCTGAATAAATTTATTGTTAATAAAACTAGTGCTACAATTTGACGATTCAATACCAGGTATGCCAAGGTTTTGTCCTGTTTTGTAATCGTTTGTATCCTTAGGATACATCAAGGCGGTAGGATGTGCGTCAGTAAAATTCTACATTTGTGATGCTTGTGTGTGACAGAAGAGCAGTCCGGGATTTATAGTAGCCGCCACTCACGACTTCCCTTATGCAAACGGTCAGTTCGTCCGGGCTGTCGCTTTTGGTAAGAAAGCCCCTGACGCCCGTGCAGTTGAATGAACAATTGGTGCAGGACGTATCTTTGATGGCGTAAACAATGATGGATGAATCGGGATTTCTCTTGATCATGGCCGTTAATCTGGCCTGGTTAATGCAGGGAATCTCCTCGGATAGTCCGATAATGATAACGTCCTGAGAGTTGGGAAGGGCTATCTGCTCGAAGGTATGCATGGATTTAGCTTCGATGGTACGGACGCCGTGGAACTCTCCCGCAAGGAACTCGCGCAGGCCGGTACGGAAAATAGGGTGGCTGTCGATGAT
Organism: uncultured Dyadobacter sp.; assembly: GCA_946481035.1. The sequence goes on from CAMLNK010000625.1 coordinate 3,199, forward strand.
TGCTATGTTCATGATAGAGAATTTTTTGGGAGGGAATTGCACGCATCGGCTGAATCAGGTCTCCCGGAAAAACCGGGAGATGATCGAACAACTCAACTCATGACAAAGGTACTGCTCTGTGGTCTATGTACTGGTTTTCAGTACATTGTCCGCTGGGATAAATGTAAGTAGCGCGGCATGAAGTCATACAGGAAATAATTGAAACACGATTTGAAAAATGTGTTTTTCGCAATGAAAAAATTTGGAGATTAGTCAAAATACTTCTAAATTTTTGCCAACGTTACCCCAGATACCCTTCGCATTGAAAATTGTCGTTTGTTATGAGTTTACAGATTATCATAGCCGAAGACCACCCGCTGATTTTGATAGGAATCCAGCATTTACTGGCCGAGTATCAGTCCGATGCGGTGCTTACCAGCGCTACCGATTTCACGAAGACGCTGCTTCTGCTTGAAAAGCAGAAGTTTGATTTAATGATCATGGATATTAACCTGCCTGGCGGAGACAGAATTGGAATGGTGCAGACAGTCCGGGCCAAGCAGCCGGATATTCCTATACTGGTTTGTTCCAGTTATGATGAACATTTATATGCGCTTCCTTTCCTCCGTGCGGGTGCGAATGGATACATATCCAAGCGTGCGATCGGGACTGAATTTTTGCTGGCCGTCGATCATGTGCTTCATGGACGTATTTACGCCAGCCCCGAGGTGATGAAGAATGCGTTCGAGCAATTGTTCAACATGGGAAAGGCCGAGGATTCTATCACCGACA
>CAMLNK010000626.1 GCA_946481035.1 uncultured Dyadobacter sp.
CGACGCGGGCACCTGCGTACAGGCCGGAAAGGTTGTCTGATGCTTTTCCTTTTCTGACCTGGATTTTTTGAAGGTAGTAATAGCGGAGCTGACTCTCAACCTCTGTCCTTCCCTTAAAAGCAGAATTCCCATACATCGATGACCGGTGAGTTTCATTGCGCATGCTTAAATTCAACGAGAGTGGGCTTCTGCCGATTTTTCTCTCGTACCCAAATTCAGCTCGGACGGATTGGGATTGAATGCCGAGGTTCACCTCCGGTAATCTTATTTTGAAGTGTTGTCTCACCAGATAGTCGCAATGGAGAACATCACATAACGGGCCGCTGTGGGATTTCTTCCAATCTCCAAATGCAAGGCCGATTAAGGATCGCGACGCAAAAACCAGATTATTAGTACGAAATCCTGATGGCAGGAGTCTGCCCGATGTGTACCATTCAGGGAAAGGCCTCAGATAGTACAGGCCTATGGAAAAATCAAGAAAGCCGTTTGTTAAAAAGCGGCTTTGAAATCCGTAGGTTAAACTAAAATGATCTCTGACGCTTCCATATTGAATTGCGCCCAGGGACCTTTCGTATAAAATTGATACATAGCTGCCAGTGAAGTTGTTGGCGCTTTGTTGAAGGGCAATCCTTCGCCTCATATTTGGGTACCAGCGACTACCGGCACTTGCAAATAAATTTCGGCCACTTAGTTGCCTAAAAAAACTGTCGAAATAGATGCCATCGCCTTCCCGGGCTGCCCGTGAATAAATGGCTGCCTCCAAGGACAAAAAAGGAAAAATCTTGTATTCAAATGCGGCAGTAAGTCCTATCCCCTTATAAGTTGATGCGGTATAGCCTAGCTTGAATATCCTTTTCGTAGGAATTTTAGTCATGAAAACATTCTCATAGCGATCGATAAAGCGCTGGTCCGCGTCTGTAACTGTTTCCTCTGAAAACGTAATTGATGTCGTATCCTGGGCATATAAAGACATTGCCAGTGACATACTAAGCAACAGTAGGGAGGAGATTTTCAGCATGCATGCAAACACTCGTTCATGAAGATGGTTGTGCCGGTTTCTTTCAACAAAGAGGCATGGATGCGCAAAAACGGTTGTATGGTTGCACAAATTTTCAGAATAATTTTAAACAGCACAGCTTCTCATATACCGTTGCAGACAGATTAATGACACAAGTCGGACTCTCGATTTTTACATCAGGCTAAATACCTGCCAGACAAGCATTACAATGTTCAGAATAATAAGGAATTTAAGCAGCGGTGCAGCTTTTGGTAAGGACTGCCGAGCACGGAAAAAGCAAGTGATAGCCAGCATGTTCAAAACCATATGCAGCAGGGTGAGGACGCGCGCGTTTCTTAGAAATGGAGGATAGTTTGAAAGGTATGTCTGTCTCGCGCTTTCGAAACTAATGTCGCTGTTCACAGTTAATTTTAACCAAAGAAAGAAGCTGAGGAGTACAATTAAGGTAAGAACCATACCTGCCGAAATGAGTACTTTTCCATTGATCGATTCCTTCATTGCTATATCGGGGTTGTTAATCCGGTCGGGCGTACAGCATGCCATATCAAATATTAACAAAATCCTGCAAGTAATTTGCGATACCGATTTTTTTGGGGCGAAAAACCAGTATGCAGCGCATCAGTGCAAGCCTCCCAAACCCCTAAGAGCTTCTTTCGCCCGTTCATTGCCCGGGTTCAGGCTCAATGAACGTTGGTACATGATGATCGCTTCTCGCTTCTTCCCACTTTGCTGCAACACTTCCGCGTAACTGTTGTACGGCTGCCAGGCCTGTGGTTCGTTAAAGGTCAGAACTTTCAGTGTTTCTAATGCCTGGCTGGCATGGCCGGTGGTCAGGAACTGGCGGGCGGCAAAATCCATTTCCCCCGGCGAGTACCGGTAATGGGCGGTGTCGGCCTTCATGGCCAGGAAAGATGCTGCCGCGTAGTCAGGTCCTTCGGCAAACAGGTTTTTTACGTAGGTTTTTGCCAACGATTTTTTCCCCGGTACAACAGGGAGCTCTGCAAGGATCCTGGCGGCGTTGTTGCCGGCTTCCTGGACGCCCTCCACTTCCGCATTGTTCAGAATCACTATGGCTTGTTTCCTGGTCAGGTTCCGGAGAAATAATGTGCTCCCGCCGGGAATAAATCCGGAATGCCAGACCAGCTTGCCGGCCGTTGTATCCTGCCCGATAAACCAGCCCAACCCATAGCTCACGCCAGGTTCGACTTGCGCTATTTGCCCGTTTTTCAACCTGGCCGGGGTAAATGCTTCACTTAATGTCTGCGCTTTTAAAAGCCGACCATCATACAAGGCCTGATCGAAAGTCGCTAGATCCCGAGTGGTGCCGGCAATGAAGCCCAATCCCTGCAGCCCGCCGAAATTGATCAGTACAGGACGGTATCGCCGCATAGTGTCCACCAGTTGCAGCTCCGATGAAAAAAAGAGCATCTGGTAATTTTCGGCTCGCAAGGTGTCTCTTGTTCGTACCGCCTGGGAATAAGGATAAGTGTTTTTCATAGAAGCTTTGCCCCACACATTCCGGGCCAGATAGCTATGAAAAGACATGCCGGAGATTTTCTCGACAAGCAGCGCAAGAACGCAATAACCTGCATTGGAATAGCTCCATCGCTCGCCGGGCCCGAATGGAAGTCGTCCTGATTTTTTCAATGCGGGGATGACGTCCGCATTTGTCACAATGCGAGACGAATCCTGCGCGGCATAGGGCTCAAAAATATGCAGATCGGGCAGTCCGGCCGTATGGGAAAGCAACTGCCGGATTGTGACGTTCGTAAAAGGAAAATCCTTCAAATAACGGATTACAGGATCGTCTAATTTAAGCTTTCCCTTTTCGTAGAGTTGGAGAATGGCAACAGCCGTAAATGTTTTACCGATAGATGCCAGCTGAAAACGCGTTTCGCTTTGATTTAAGGTCTTATTCTCCGCCTGCGCGAATCCGAATGACTTTTCATAAACAGTCTTTCCGTGTTCTGTTATTAAAACACTGCCATTGATCTTCTGTTCCTCGCGCAAATTGGAGAAGAGACTATCGAGCCTCTGAGCTGCGTTTTGCCCGTTTGCATGCGGGCAAAATAGGATTGAAAATGCCAGGATCGGAAGAATTCCTTTTGAATTTACGCGATTACCAAATCGCGGGAGTGGTAATTGTGGCTGAATCGTTTTCATTGGAATGGCTTAGCGTGACCGACTGCTTTGACCGGTCGTGTACAATTCCGGTGCCATTGATCCGGTTGTACTTGTAAAGCATTTAAAATGAGATAGTTGTGTGTGTATTAGTATTTGAAACAGGTGCGTTTATGCACTACGTCGTGCGTTTCTGAACAACTTCATGAAAACCCCCGAAGCTTTTCAGGTTGCCTGCCTATTCATTAATTTGCGTCCAAAAACCAGCATGCAACTCGACATTCATCATCAAACGATCCTTGATTACCTCACCCAGACCGACAAGCCCATCTTCCTGACCGGAAGGGCGGGGACGGGTAAGACCACTTTTTTGCAGCACATTCGCCTGAACCTGGCCAAAGAAATGGTGGTGGTGGCCCCGACGGCCGTCGCAGCCATTAATGCGGGTGGCGTTACAATACATTCATTTTTCCAGGTGCCGCTGGGCCCGCTGGCGCCGGGCGTACACGGGAAGAGCAGGCCGCAACCGGCGATCCGCTCGGTGAACCCCGAGAAGGAGAAAATGCTCCGGCGAATGCAGCTGCTGATCATCGACGAGATCAGTATGGTGCGGGCCGATACTTTGGATTACATCGATGCCCTGCTACGGCTTGTGAGAGCGTCGGGCAGGCCCTTCGGAGGGGTTCAGCTGCTCATGATCGGTGATCCTTATCAGCTGCCGCCGGTCGCGAACCACGACTGGGATATGCTGAGCGCCTTTTATAAAAGCCCGTATTTCTTCGATAGCCTGGTTTGGGGCCGCTCCGGTTTTCTCACTTTTGAGCTATCG
>CAMLNK010000627.1 GCA_946481035.1 uncultured Dyadobacter sp.
CGGCTTCCCGACCGCCACCGGGAACTGATGAAATAAACCAAACAGGTTGTGGTGCTCTTTCCAGACGGTCCAGTCCCACAGGCCTTCTTCAAACCAGGCTAGGAGGAAAATCAGCCCTAGAAAGAGCACCACGCCGTATTTGCCAAAGAAAAGCGGCAGCCACCTCCCCGACTCCGGCCTGGCGGCTTCCTTTTGTCCGAATATCCAGATGAGCGCCATATAAGGAATGCCGTGGCTGACGACGTTCAGCAGCGTAAATGCCAGGTCGCCATTGAAATACACAATACCAAAATACCACGACACCAGCGTGCCGGTAATGACGGCAATGCGCGGGATATTCAGGCTTCTGAAATGCCGCCAATAGTGTATTTCCTTGAATACGTAAGCGGCCAGCATCATCCAATACAATGCAGTAGCTACGCTCAGTGCCGGTCGTGAAGCGGAAATCAGGAACTCGTTTTCGACAAACCAATTGAAATTCCGGCCGCCGTGCAGGTGCCAATAAAGCAGCGGATAAATGGTGGCGTAATAAACCACAAACTGGTCTACCCGCCGGTACCAGCCGGGCGTCCGCTCGAAACGGCTGTACAACCGCAGAAACCCGTATTGCTGCCGCACGAAATGGTAAACCGCCAGGTAAGCCAGCACACGCCAGAACCAAAGTCCGCTCAGCAGGTAAATGCCCGAACCCAGCACCAGCGCCAAAACCGGTATACCGATCAGCAATGGTTTGAAACGGTTGTAGAGCTGTTTGTTCAGGTAGGTGCGGTAGAGCGTGCTATACACGTGCGCGACGTCGATGAGCAATACCAGCGCCACCCACCAGGCATCGGGCATGTGGGCATTGTCCCGGAAAATCCCGGGAAAGCAAATCACTACCATCAAGCTCAGAAACGGGGGAGCGAGGATAAAAGAAATGTCGGTCAGCGGCTTGCCCAGCCATGGCTGCTTGTTTCCCATGGCGGTCAGGTTTGTTGCAGGATCTTTTTCGCCGCTTTAAGGCCCTGGTAGAAGCCTTCTTCGAAAATGCTCACGCCGGCGAGGTCGGTATGCGCGAAGTGAACGGATGCGCCGATGTTCTCCGAAAGGACCTGCCTCGCATTGCCGTGGATCATTCCCGGCCGCGGCTGCACCATGGCGTGCCCCCAAAGCATGATATCGATGCGCTCGGTCTGCTCGCGGATATCCGGGTGTACGCGTTGCAGGTCGGACAGCACTCTTTCCGCCCAAAATGCATGTTCCGCGCGGTAAGCCTCCTTACGCGCGAGCTCGGGCGATGCCTGCGTAAGCGGGAGATAATAGGTAAGATTGCGCCGGTCTTTTCGCTGCTGCACCTGCTGATGCGTGGCGTCGACATACCCCAGCGACGGGCTTCCGTAAATCACATTGTCCCAGCTGGCCGGTTGTCCGGCCCGTTCGTGCAGATCCTTCACGGTCAGGTTGGCGACCATCCACGGAGCGTAATGAAAATGCCCCGTTACTGCCTTTCCCCGTTCCGTATCCCCCAGAAGACGTGCGGCCACAAATTGCGGCACGGCCATAATGCAATGCCTGGCTTGAAGGCCCTTAACCTGCCGGGTAGCAACATCAAGATAGCCGATTTTTACACCTTCCGGGCCCACTTTTACGGACGTCGCCAATGCGCCGGTTGCGATTTTTCCATCGAGATCTTTGCGCAGGGCGTCGATCAGGAAGCCGTTTCCGTGCTCCCATGTAAGCACATCGTTATAGGCAGCATTAGCAGCTTTTCCTTTCCGCGAGGCGAAATAGTGAATACCCGCCCAGGCGCTCACCAGGTCCAGAGGGGTACCAAAATCGTCGCGGGTGCAGTAATCGACGTACCAGCGGATGTATTCGTTGACTATCCATCCATTCTCTCATCGTCATGCGGTCGAGCGCACGCAGCGATTCGTCACGGCTCGACGTATTTACCGGAATGCTGAACGCATCCAGCCCGTCGGCGCCTTTCAGGTTTTTGTAGTGATTGATCAGTGTAAAAAACTTCCTGAACTCGGCGAGCTCTGCCGCATTCAGTCCGAAATTCGGTACTAACCCTTCCTGCCAGTGCCCATTGATATACAACCGCTCTTCGGGATCATGGCACAGGTAAAACTCATCATACACCGGCAACCCCGCACCATCATAGCCGGTTATCACTTTGGCTTCTTCCAAAAATGAGAGGTATTCGGTCAGGTTATTATTCGGGACCGGCACATAATGCGCTCCCCACGGATATTTTGAAAATGCATTACTACCCGAGGCCGAATTACCGCCGGGCTGCTCTTCCAGATCGAGCACAACCAGGTCGCCCACCCCGTGTTGCGCCAGGTGCCTTGCGGCCGACAACCCGCTCACGCCCGCGCCGATGATCACAACTTCCTTCGATTCAAATTCGGCCGGGGCATTAAATGCATGGTCGCGCAGCAAATGCCCGGCCGCAGCCGATGCGCCGACGATCTTTCCGGGAATGCCGGTTGCTCCACCGCTCTTTTTCCCCTCGCAGGCGTACAAGAGCGGAGCCGCGGCAGCCGCTCCGGCAGTGAGCCTGATAAATTCACCCCTTTTCATTGTTCCAGGTATTTACCCCACTCCTTTTCAAAATAGTTCACCAGCGCCTGATTGTTCAGCTTGTTCACTTCGAGCGGCTCGTGTGCCAGCATATCGTCGGGAAATTGCAGCATTTGCGCCATCACAGCCTCGCTAATGTACTTTTTCTCGATGGGAAATGTGACCGGAAGGTGAAAATCATGAGGCATAGCAGCCATTATGTAACCCCATTCGCCAAACGACGGCACATAGTTATGGTAAGGAATAGTCTGAAACCCGGACGCTTTGAGCGTTTCGTTGACACACCAGAAGCTCTTGGGCGCCACATAGGGCGATGTACTCTGCACCACGGCGACGGCATGCGGCGTCATTGCGGTTTTTAAAAGCCGGTAGAAAGCGGTCGTATACAATTTACCGACAGAAAACCCGGAAGGGTCCGGGAAGTCGATGATCACGCAATCGAACTGCTTTTTGTTTTCTTTTAACCAAATAAATGCATCCGCATTGGTAACAGTGACCCGCGGGTCTTTCAATGAATGCTTATTGATTTCGGAAAGAATATCCTGCTCCGTGAATAGTTTAGTCATAACCGGGTCGAGGTCGACCAACTGTATGTTTCTGACTGATTTATACTTCAAAATCTCCCGCGCTGCCAGCCCGTCGCCCCCGCCGAGGATGAGTACATTACGCGGCGTCCCCGACGCACCCATCGCCGGATGCACGAGCGCCTCGTGGTACCGGTATTCATCGGCCGAACTGAATTGCAGGTTGTTGTTCAGGTAAAGCCGGAGGTCGTGTCTGTTTTTGGTGATCACGATCCGCTGGTAAGGTGTGGAGGTGGAATAAACGACATGATCGTTGTAGGCGAGCGTTTCGCTGAAACTCATGATCTGCTCGGAGAAAATGAATGCCGCCACCTCGGCGATCAGGATCAGCATGCCCCCGAAACGGATCGTACGCACGCCCCTAACCTCGCCGGCGAAATACCGGCAGAGGTACAATCCCACGCCCACATTCAGCAAACCGAAGAACAAACTCGTCCGGATCAGCCCCAGGTAGGGCACAAAAACCAGCGGAAAAATCAGCGACGCCAGCAATGCACCGATGTAATCATAAGTAAAAACCCTGCTCACCAGCTCCGCAAATTCGACCTTATCCTTCAAAATACGAAGCAAAAGGGGTATTTCAATACCGACCAAAATCCCCGTAACGCCCACCAGCGCGTACAACACAGGCTGGAAGCTGATTGCGAGCGGAAATACCAGAAACAGCAGGATCGCGCTGAAACCTCCCACGAGCCCCACCAGCAGCTCTATCCGGATAAACCATTCGAGCAGGTGATCATTGAAAAACCGCGAGAGGTATGAGCCTATCCCCATCGAAAAAAGGTACACGCCGATGATGATACTGAACTGCGTGA
>CAMLNK010000628.1 GCA_946481035.1 uncultured Dyadobacter sp.
TTCCCCGATCTGGGTGGCAATACCCTTTTTCGGGCGCAGCTAATCGCGCCAGGCCGCAAAGTCGAGCTGGGCAAGGCAGCGATAACCCGCATTGCGTCCGATTTCAATGCGGTAATGGGCCTGCTGCGGCGCAATGAAGATTCTACCCCGCTTAAAGAGTTGAAAGCCAAATTCGGCCTGCGATATGGCAGCGGTCAGGTTCCGCTTTGCGAGCTGATGGAAACCGATATTGGCATGCGCTATGCGGGAGTCGTTACAACCGCCAGGCCGCTTTTGGAAAAACTCGATTTCGATTCCCAGGCCGCGCCCGCCAGCGGGGCAATCACAATGACAGCTCAAATCAGGCAGCGGATTCTGGACCGGGCCCTAGCCAGGCAGTTATACTGCGTGCAGATCCTGGAAAGCGATTTAAAAGAGCTGAAAGAACCGCCCTCGCAAAATCCGGGACATTTTCTGCTTGGCGAATTGCTTGCCGCATCGGGCAAACATATCGACCGGGGACATTTTGAATTTTATCTAAAATCCGCAGGCGGCCAGTCGGGCCTTGAATTGATGGGCCGGTTTGGCCAGCATGATCCGGTTCTGGCTGAGCAGCTTCAAAAAGCAACCAGACAGATATGGGGCGGCGACCAGCAGCACCTGCACGCAGAAATTGCACACATCCCCAACATGGAAACCGCCAGCGTTTTAGGGCGGCCGCACCTATGGCCGTATGAGATCCCTTATCTGAGTCATTCCACATTACCGCAGCCAAGCCAGATTCCAATAGCTGACCTAATGGTCTCTGTTGCCGCTAACGGGGAGATGATCCTGACCAGCAAATCTCTTTCCAAAAGAATAATTCCTCACAACACGACAGCCCACAACTACCGCAGCGGATTGCCGGTATATCAATTACTGTCGGATCTGGCTTATCAATCCAGCGCTCTGAGCTCGTGGAGCTGGGAGCATCTTGAAACATTTACGTTTCTTCCCCGGGTCGTCTACGGGAATCTGATCCTTTCAGCGGCGTGCTGGCGGCTCTGTGGCGAAATCCGCAGAAAAATGCTAGACTCGCTTGGCTCGGAATCGCTATGGAAAAGGTTAAGGACACAGATGCGAATCCCCAGGTTTATTCAAATCTGTCAGGGAGACAATTTGCTTCTGATCGATTGCGAAAATCATTTTGCAAGGGCCTTACTTTGCAGCCACCTCCAAAAAAGCGAGCAGCTTCAAATCCAGGAATATCTGCAAACGGTCAACCGCCGGCCTGTAAAAGGAAAGGAAGGCAAGTTCTGCCATGAATTGTTGCTGGCCTTCAAGCCATCCCCTCCAATAGACAAGGGTAGCAGCAAGGCTAAACCAAGCATCCAAAGACATTTTCAGCTGGGAAGCCAGTGGCTTTACGTGAAGATTTACGCGGATCCCGGCCGGATCGATTGCTTGTTGACCGAAACTGTTTCAATACTTTGCCGGCGACTATCACAGGATAGAAAGATTCGCAAATGGTTTTTTGTCCGGTATGGTGACCCATCGAATCATCTCAGGTTACGCTTTGAGCTTTCTGCGGCGCGGGACTGGCAGCTGGTCCTGGCAAGACTGCAATCCGCGATTGAAGCTCACATAGCACAGGGCATCGTCGAAAAAATCCAGGTCGACTCCTATGAGCGTGAAATCGAGCGCTACACCTGCCTTGAATACGAGCAGACCGAATCGATTTTTCATCTGGATTCGCTGGCAAGTGCTCAGGTGATATCCTGTCTTAAAAACGATTTATCTGACCAAGCCCGGTGGCTGGCTGCACTTTACAGTATGGACCTGATGCTCGATGATTTCGGATTGGACATCAAATCCAAGGCCGGGTTGGCACAGCAATCCTACCAGGCTTTCCTGTCCGAGTTCGGCCAGGACCAAACCCTGACCCGGCAGCTAGACCAAAAATACCGTCTTTATCGCAGCCAGATCACCCAGACCCTTGCCGGTCAGTCAATGCTTTCTGTAATGCTGTCAGAATGCTTCAAAGAGCGCTCTGATACAATTCGGCGGCTGGCCGCGCCGGTCAGCTCAACTGAAATATTGAGCCACCTGCACATGGCCGTCAACCGTATCCTTACAGATGATCACCGAAGACAGGAGATGATACTTTATCACTTTCTGAAAAAATATTACCACATGGCCTCAAAACGTTGCACAAATTCAGTAAATAATTGAATATCAAACAGAAACAACAACGCATACTTTCATAGCAACTTGCAATTTGTTATTTTGTAACCAATTGTTTAATTGATTAGACAATGATAGATCTCCTCGCCCAACTACTATGAATTAACCATGAAAATTCTAGGAAATGGACACCAAACCTTACCCAACAGTCAATTGCCTTGTCATCGACGACGAGCAGACCGCGCACCTTGCCCTTGCCAGGCTCATTGAGTCTGTGCCCTGGCTTGAGTTGAAAGGCCACTGTTACAGCGCGGTCGAGGCGGCCGATATGATCACATCCAAAAGACCGGATATGATCTTTCTGGACATCGAAATGCCCGGGTACACTGGGCTGGACCTTATCGGGATGCTCAGTGATCCCAAGCCGCAGATTATTTTAACTACTGCCTTCCGCGATTACGCCTTCGACGGGTTCGAAAATGAAGTCAGCTCCTTTCTTTTGAAACCAATTTTGTATCAGCGTTTCTACAAGGCTGTAAACAAGGTCAGAGAATGCCTGCGCGCGAAGGAGCTCCAATCCGTCCTGGCAACAAAACAGCCGGAAGCAGCCGGGAGCACAGCCGCCGGCAGGCCGGAAAGTCAGGGCCAGGACGATACAATCTGGATATATTCCGGCAAGAAATTCCATCATTTGCATTTAAGCGAGGTTTACGCGGTAGAAGGCTTGAAAGATTATGTGAAGGTCCACTGCGCGGCTGAGACGATCGTTGTGAAAGGAAACATCGGATCGATCGAACGAAAGCTTCCTGCGTCCGAATTTGTCAGGATCCACCGGTCGTATATCGTGAACCGGTCGGCCATCAGGCGAATCGAGGGCAACATGGTCAAAATGCCCAACGGTTCGAATTATACGATCCCTACCTACAAAAGCAAGGAGAATATCATCAATCTTTTACTGGATCGTCAGCGGCGCATATGAAAAATCAAAATAATGACCGGATTTATTCCCGGCTCTTACTTCCTGACCGGGTGCACATACGAGCTGCAAGCCACCTTGTTTTTTGGTCGGCGTTTATGGGCTACCATATGATTTTTTTTCTTCCTATCCTGCCCGAGCGGGTAATGAATGCCGATTCAAGGCTGGCCTACTTTCTGTACTATGCAAGGTTTATTCCGATCTATTACCTGGCCCTTATGGTTATGCGCCTTACTGGCCAGCCTTCCCAACGGTGGTATAGCCCGGTGATAGTCCTTTTCATTTGCATTACGTTTATGCATCTTTTGACCAAACCACTTTATCATTTCTATGACAGCCGGTTTGGCCTGGAAAACCTGCCTAAAAACTTTCAGCTTATCGGCAGCTACTACCTGCGTCCGTGGATTCCGCAGCAAAAATTAGATCTGGCCGCGTTTGTATACGATTTGATGGATTTACAGCTGCTTGCCTTACCAATTGGGCTTAAATTGCTCAGACAGGGTGCGATGAGTAATCTCCGCCGCTCAGAGCTGGAAAAGCAAAAGCTGCAAATTGAGCTCAAAGAGCTCCGTGGACTGCTGACGCCCCATTTCATTTTGAATGTAATTTCAGCAGCCAACACAGAAGTAGCCACGATTTCAGCCAAGGCCTCAGACTATCTGATTCGGGCGGCTGACATGATCCGTTTCGCGTTGTATGATGCCAGAGAAGAGTTTACCGATCTGAGCAGAGAACTGGAATTTATTTCTCAATACCTGAGCCTGGAAGCGATGCGGACCAGTCTTCGCAGCACAATCATATGGGAATTTGATGGAACACCGCATCCTGGGCACCGGGTGCCCACACT
>CAMLNK010000629.1 GCA_946481035.1 uncultured Dyadobacter sp.
TGTCCTATCTTCATGCTCCAAGGCTCGTATTTACGGGCGATTTCCTGTCCGACGTCAGCACGGTCAACAACGACACGGCACACTACAACAATGCTACTTTCGTATCCGACTTCCAGAAACCCGGCAAAGGTGCTACCAACGGCTGGTGGAATCCCGAGGGAGGTGCGGTATTTGATTTTCAGAACTGCTCAGTCAGGCAGATATTCCTGCCGGACGGGACCACGCAGACTGCACAATCCGACGACATTATCATCGGCCAGGCCGTAGTAGGTGCCGAAGGGCGCCCGACCGGCAAAATGGTCGACCTGGACCCCGATGCCCAGATGTATTCCGCGTTATGGTGCGTTCAGCTGCGGATCTGCAATGCGCATGGCGACCTGCTTTTCAAAGGGGATATCAATACCACCTCGTTCCGCGACCTCCAAATGCGGCAGCTCGACGGCGGCAAAAGCAACGGACAGCCGCTGGGCGCCAGCTGGACGTCGGTGATTACGAACGTGGAATGGGGCACATTGGCAGAACAATCCGACTTTCTGAAAACCCTGCGAGCCACTACCCATAACAACACGCTGGCCATTAATATGAACCCGTTCGGCTATTATTATAACCATAACGACGGCCGTTTCTCGCTGGGCAGGATCATCGGTTCCATCGGGCCCTATTTCGAAGGCGAACCGCTCACTTTTGCGGCGGCGCGCAGGTTGTACGGCATTAATTACACCGCTAGCATCCGCGGCACCTATTTCAGTATTTCCAATTTCCTGGCAGAACCCGATGCCAGACGCGTGAGTGTCGACCTGGGCGCGAGCTTCCCCGTCGCCGATTCTATCGGGACTATCAATTATAAGCAGGATTTGCGCCTGGCCGTCAGCAAAGTGCCGCAAACCGGCGTAGCGAGCCGCCAGACTCCGACAACCTACATCAGTCCGAACGATTTTATTGAAATAGGCGCATTGGATTACCAGTCAGACCCTAACTGGCTGAACCAGACCGGCGGCATTGTTACTTTTAACAATCTGCCCGACGCAACGACATCCGCATTGAATACCAGCCAGTTACTCCTCGTAACGCCCTCGACGAGCCAACCGGGGCAATTTGCGATCATCGCCCGCGAGGCAATCGATGGGCTGGTGGCCAGGGCCGATAATTTTATCCAGCGGCTTGACTACGGCCAGTCCGTCGACGTTGATTTTTACGCTTACCAATGGGGAAAACTGCTTCCTGACGCCGGCATCAGCGCTACGCTCGACCCTCCTACCCCCGATACGCCCGTAGGCCCGCAAAACCCGATTTCTGAACTTTACGGCAACAACTTCCCGGCGGAAGGTCTGTCGTTCAACGGCCAGCTTTCGACCAATCCCCAAGGCAAAGTGCAAATGCGGATTACCGGCAATGCGATCCACAGCCCGCGGGTTTACATCGACGGGCAGATCTACTTCATTACCTACCAGACAGCCACCGTTGATCCGGCATTTGGTACCGAACAACTCGTGGCGCACCTGCGCGATTATTTTGAGGAGGTCGCGAATCCGGTTTGGGACGATATTTCGGAGATGATGGAGCAATACAGCAATCTATACCCGATTATGAGCAAATATGTGGTGAACCTGGCTGATCCGGTGGCGCTGGCAGAGAAAAAGAACATCCTGATTTTCGCATTCTCGCGCGGCATGAACGACACCATGCATATGCCTGTCACGCGCGACCTCTCGGATACCAAGCGGAAAACCATTCTGAACTGGCTCCATAACCCGCAAATAGCCCCGAAAGGCGTGCTGAAAAGCCAGGCCAGGGAGGCCAAAGAAGCTAATCCTGTGGCGCCCGGAACAGCGCTGACCGACAAGCAGACCCAATACCGGGAGGCTGTAAAGGCAAAAAACGGGTCGTTCCCGGGCTTTTCGGCGACCAACGATTTGTTTGAAAATCTGTGATTTACGATTTAAAATTCCTTCACCATGCTGCAAATAGATTCAAAATATATTGAGAAGGCATTGACGGCCAATGCCCTGGAAGAGCTCTATCCGCTGCTTCAAAAAGCCGTCGAACTGGAACATTCGACTATCCCCCCCTACCTCACGGCGATGTTTTCGCTGAAACCCGGTACCAACCTCGTACAACGGCAGATCATCCATTCGATCGTGATCGATGAAATGCTGCACATGACCATCGCGGCCAATATCCTGAATGCGCTGAAAGGAGAGCCAAAGATTGACAAGAGGGATTTTGTACCCGAATACCCGGGACCACTACCGATGGGCATCGGCAACGGCCTGATCGTGGGGCTGGAAAAATACTCGACGGAAGTCGTCAAAAATGTGTTTATGGAGATTGAAGAGCCGGAAAATCCGCTGGTCTTTAAATCGGTGAGCATGGCGGAATTGCCCACATATAGTACGATCGGGCAGTTTTACCAGGCCATTCAACAGAAAATAGACGAGCTGGCACCGGATAATCTGCCGGGAGATAAGGCCAAGCAGGTTACCTCGTCGTTCTTCCCTGCCGACGAGCTTTTTCCTATTTATACCAAACAAAACGCGATCGACGCCATTAACATCATCATCGAGCAAGGCGAGGGTACTTCTACGTCCCCGCTCGACCAGGAAAATGAGCTCGCGCATTACTATCGGTTCGAGGAGTTGTATAAGGGTAAAAGGCTGATAAAGAACGACGCCGCGCCAAACGGCTATTCATTCTCCGGGCCTGATATTCCTTTTACTCCGGAAGATGTTTTCCCTTTGTTTCCCAATACCAAAACCAGCATGCTCCCGGCCGGTAGCGAAGAATTGCAGCGGATGAACGAGTTCAACACGAGCTACTATTCGCTGCTCGCGGGGCTTCATACGACCTTCAACGGTCACCCGGAAAATCTGGACAACACCATAGGCGTGATGTACGACCTGAAACTGACCGCCCAGAAATTGTGTGCGATGCCGTTCCCGGGCAAACCCGGTTACACGATCGGCCCATCGTTCGAGTTTATCGTCCCTGCGGGTAGCTAAGCGGCTTTAAAATGCAGATCGGCGGCGCTCAAATGATGCGTCGCCGATCTTGTGAATACCTTATTTCCCTTCAAAAGCCTTGATCAACGGCGCTATTTCAAGCCTTTTCATGGGCATTAGCGCCTGTGTGAGCCGGTTGACTTCCTCCTGGCTGCCATTGACCATCAGTTCTTCCAGCACGATCGGAGATATCTGCCACGAAACACCGAATTTGTCCTTGATCCATCCGCATTGCTCCGCTTCCGGCACAGCCGACAGCTTTTGGGTAAAATAGTCGAGCTCCTCCTGGTCTTCACAGTTTACAACCAGCGAAATGCCTTCATTAAAACTGAATTTGTGCGCATGAGCACTATCCATGGCCGTAAACCAGGAATCTTCGAGCTTGAAATCCGAGAACATAACCGTACCGGGCTTGTCCGGCCCCGGCATTCCCTCCGGATAACGGTGTATCGAGCCCAGCCTTGAATTGGTGAAAACCGAACAATAGAAATTGATTGCTTCCTCCGCTTTGCCGCATTGATCGCCTACAAAAAGCAACGAGGTAATAATAGGCGGCCTGGGTTCCCCTTCCGGGTTGGTGAGGATCAGCTGCCACGAAATGCCATACCTGTCCTGCACCCATCCATACCGTTTGCTAAACGGGTACTCGTCGATCGGCATCAGCGCATTACCGCCTTCGGACAGCTTGTTCCAGACCTCGTCGAGCTTTTCGCGCGCCGAATCCGCCGAACCGCCGAACATTAGCGGATCGAAGTTGACCATGAAGGATATGGATGGATTGGGCTTGAATATGGGCCCGGCGCTGATAGCCATGAATTTCTGGTTCCAGAGCTCGAATATGACCATATCTGCGTCACCCGATGGCGTACCTTCCATCCGGGTAATGCTGGTAACCTTTGATTCCGGAAACACCGACGCGTAAAATGCTGCCGCTTCCGCAGCCTCCTTATCAAACCATAAATGC
>CAMLNK010000630.1 GCA_946481035.1 uncultured Dyadobacter sp.
ATGCTTTCGCATGGGGTTAGCGATTCTGTGAACGGGAGCGGTTCGTTCATGGCCTACAACGTGTTCACCATGGCCGATGGGAACAAGGTGTTCGTCCGCGTCACTGGTACTACGCAGAGCCACCCCGCAGGAGGCAACCGCTTTTTTGTTTTTAATGGCACTGCGCTTGAATATTACGAAAAGGAAAAGATCAAAGGTCGGGTCGGCTGGACCGATGAAGGTCCCTGGCATTTTTTTCGGCTGGATAACAGCCTATACCACCTCAAAAACGGGTCACTCAGCCGGTTTGCCACCGATTCGGCCCCATTCAGGGCCTTACCGGCCTTTTTGAAAGGTGCATTGGCCGATGAACCTTTATATCGGCAGGGCAAATACGAATTGTTTTGGAACAATGCCATGAACCAGGCGTTTATACAAGTGGGTCAGTCTGTTTACCAGATCAGGCCTGAACAAAACGGGGATTTGAACTCTGAATTAATCCTGACCGGATTTGATTTGGAAAAAGAGCATATATCATCCATCTACTATGACCCCAAAGCACAGCGTATCTTTTTCGGCAGCCAGCTCAGCGGCCTTTTTGTGCTCAGCCGAAAGAAGTTTACAACCCTGGCATCGCCCTACACCGGCACCGACCAGGTTTACTACGGGCAAACGCTGATTGATAAAAACACCGTATTGTCGGCCCAGGGTATCGCCTACACGAGCGGTGACTCCGGAAATATTGCGAGCAGGCAGCTCCCGCTGATCACGAGCAGTGTGTTCTGGGATAAATCCTGTATTCTGCGGGACAGCCAGGGCTTTATCTGGTGTAAACTCGCGACCAGGCTGATGATGCTCGAACCCGATGGGTCCGCCATTAAACGGGCCTGGACATTACCTTCGGAAATCACCCAGCTCTACCAGGGGCGCGACAGAACGATCTGGATCCAAACGCGTACCGAAGGCCTTTTCACGATGAACGCGCCCTTCACCGGGAACAGCCGCCCCGCATTGTTTTTGAAAGGGCCGCTCACCAACATATCGTGGGTGGAAGAGCGGCCTGCCGGCACGATCTGGGTAGCCACTGGTCAGGGGCTTTACCGGGTTTCGCGAAAAACGAAACAGGTGTCGGCCATCAAGGGGCTGGAAGGTATTTACGTACGGAGCCTGCATATTTCGCAGAACAATTCGGAGATCTGGATAACAACCTACAAAGACGGCTTTTTTCTGCTCAGAAATGGGAAGCTTACCCACTTCCCGCTCGATAGAAAAGGTTATCTCGCCAATGCGCATTGCATCGTGGAAGATCGTAGGGGCTTTTTATGGATTACCACCAACCGGGGTTTGTTCCAGATATTGAAGAAAGACCTGCTGAATTATGCCCGCAACCAGACAGAGCTTTATTATCACCAATATTCGAAAACCGACGGTTTCAATACCAATGAATTCAACGGAGGATGCCAGCCCTGCGCCCTCCGGTTGCCTTCGGGGACCGTGTCGCTGCCTTCTATCAACGGGCTTGTCTGGTTCAAGCCCGAACAAATATCGGCGGAGTTACCCGACAAGAAGATTATGGTCGACAGGATCGACATTGACCAGAAAACCATAGCGCCCCGGAAACGCATTACCTTCCTGCAAAGTCAAAAGCAACTGAGGGTGGACGTTAATACCCCGTTTTTCGGCAATGATTACAATGTGGAGTTTTCGTATGCCCTGGCCGGGCGCGGCTCCCTCCCGGCGGCGCACGATTGGCTGGTCGTCGATGCTCCTGTTGCCAACAAAGCGACGATCAACATTTCCAGCCTCGGCAAAGGGAGCTACACCTTATACGTGAGGAAAAAGAACGGCTTCGGCACGGGTAACTACGGCTACGAAACGATCGAAATCGACGTCCCGCCGTTCTGGTTCCAAACCTGGTGGTTTTACCTGGCGGCTGCGCTGGCGGTCTTTATGGCTGCATTTTTTTACCTGAAATACAGGATCCGGTCGATCCAGCGACGAAGCCGGCTCCTGGAACTTCAAATCAATGAGCGTACCAGCCAGTTGCAGGGCACGCTGCGCGACCTGGAAAGCTCTCAGAATGAGTTGCTTGGCCAGATGCATTTACAATCGCGGCTGATGGCTTCCATTGCACACGACGTCCGCTCGCCTTTAGGCGCGGCGATTATCGTTGCCGGTGAAATGCAGAAAATGATCGATCGGCAGCAGTTCGATATGGTGTCGCTTTTCGGCAAGAACATCGAAGATGCCCTGCGCATGGTGAAAGGTTCGCTGGAAGATTTGCTGGCCTATGTAAAAATCCAGGTATACAAACACGAACCCAAGAGTGAAAAAGTGGCGCTCCACGAGTTGCTGGAAGAAAATATGCTGCTCTATGGCAAAAACACCAAAATCAATTCAAACACATTCCTGAACCTGATCCCTGCGGGCACCTTCATAGATACCCACCAGCAATTGCTCAAAATCGTGATCCACAATATCATCGACAATGCCAACAAGTTTACCGACAATGGCGAGATCAGGGCTTATACTTCACGACATGATAACCGGTTGCAGCTGGTGATCGAAGACACCGGCCGGGGAATCTCCAAAGAGCTGCTGGCCTGGTTTATGGAAGACAAGGCATTACCACTCTCCGTATCGCATACCGGGATCGGCCTCGCGATGATCAAGGAGCTGGCACCATCCATCACCGACCGCATCGAAATGGAACGGCTCGATCCCGGAACGAGGGTTACACTCACATTCCGGGCATTTTCGGAGGATACCTGACCCTCCCGGAGTTACGACTCCCGGAGTTACGACTCGCGGAGCTTACTTGCCAGGTCGACCACGTTATTGACTCCCAGTTTTTCAAATATCCGGGCTTTGTAGGTGCTGACAGTATTGGACTGAATGTCGAGATGAGCTGCAATTTCTTTCACCCACTTTCCCGCAACCAGCAGTTCGGTGATCTCTCTCTCGCGGCCCGAAAGGCTTTTGATCCCATACTGACGCGTCCGTTTCTGCTTACCGTAAGTCACAACGTCGAGCAGCCGCTCCTGCACGGCCTGGCTCACGTAGCGGCTTTTTTTGACGACGGTTACAATGGCTTTGATAGTCTCGCTTTTCTCCGCCGTCTTGGAAAGGAATCCATTTGCACCGGCGGCGATGAATGCCAGCGCATTCAGCTGTTCATCGGCCGCAGAGCAAACCAGAATGGGAGCTTCCGGCTGAAACTGGCGGATTCTTCCGATCATCGCTGTTCCCTGTCCTCCGGGAAGTTCAATATCGAGCAGGATCAGGTCGTACGAATGGGCGCGCATACGGGCGATCGCGTGATCAAAGCTTTCCGATTCATCGACGTTGGCCTGGCTGTAAAGTTCCTGCAAAACGATCTTCATACTCATCCGAACCAGAAAGTGATCTTCGACGACGAGGATATTCATGACGTGGCTATTATTAGTAGGCATATTGATAAGTGTCACGCAATTGTAGTAATAATTCGCAATACTTTCACTTTAAATTTAGTTTAAAACTGTTTTCAATTTTTCCCCGGCTACTGACCGAGCTTAACGCTTAATTCCAAAAGGTTATGTACCTGCAACTTCTGAAAAATCCTGCGCTTGTAATTGGCCAGTGCTTTCGGCTCGATTTCTGCGATAAGGGCAATATCGCGGTTAGCTTTGTTGGCCACAAGCAGGTCGGCGACAAGCCGCTCCTTCCGGGTCAGTCCGCGGCTTTCGGGGCCGGCGGCGATATGCGAAAGCAGCTTTTGCTGAATATCAAAACTGATAAACCGTACCCGTTCCGAAGCGCGGTGCAATGCTTCGGCGATCTCCACCGCGTCGGACTTTCTGGAAATTAATGAGATAATACCAGCCCTCGCAAATGCATAAATGTATTCGAATTCGTCGCCCAGATACACCACTACCGCTGCCTGCGGGTAGATTTTCATAAAGGTATCGAGCAAACCCATGTCCTTGCCGTCGGCCACTCCTGCGT
>CAMLNK010000631.1 GCA_946481035.1 uncultured Dyadobacter sp.
TTCTACTGGTACAGCAGTCCTCCGATCCTGAAACAATGGCAGGACCTGGTGCTGGAATATAACTGGGCCTACGGGCCGAAATGACATGCATTGAAGGGTAAAAAGATATTCAATGCCGTGTCGTGCGGGGGCGGGCGGGATGCTTACTCGCCGGAAGGGTATAACCGCTTTCCGGTCGGTCAGTACCTCCTGCCATTCAACCAGACGGCCTATTTGTGCCGGATGGATTACCTGCCGCCTTTTGTGGTGCATGAAACTTATACGATCGAAGATTACACGCTGAAAGCCTGCGGCGAGCAATATGCGGAGCTGCTGGACGCGCTCGTGAACGATCGTATTGACCTGGCGGAACTAGCCGGAATAGAATATTTGAACGAACTTTTTCCACACTAAAATACCCTTTAACGATGCAAGAATCCTTCTTTTTCCAGGCAATGATATACCTCGCGGCTGCGGTGGTGATGGTTCCCATTGCCAAGCGACTGGGGTTGGGGTCGGTACTGGGTTACCTGGTCGCAGGGGTGATCATTGGTCCCGCAGGCCTGAAATTCATCGGGATGGAAGGCCAGGATATTATGCATTTTGCCGAGTTCGGGGTGGTTATGATGCTTTTTGTGATCGGCCTCGAACTGGAACCTTCGCGCCTGTGGCGTATGCGTAAGAGCATTGCCGGGCTTGGCGGCTTGCAGGTGGGCGTTACGACCGTCCTCGTGGCGGGAGTTGCCGTGCTTTTTGGGATAGGCTGGAAGGAGGCGCTGGCGCTGGGAATGATCATCGCGATGTCGTCTACGGCCATTGTGATGCAGACGCTCAATGAAAAAGGCTGGCTGAAAACGGTTGCCGGGCAGAGCTCCTTCGCGGTACTGTTATTCCAGGACCTGGCGATTATTCCAATGCTTGCATTGTTCCCATTGCTGGCCGATCATGCGGGTTTGGCTGACGGGCACGGCCCTGGCGGCTCGCTCGTAAGCGCGTTGCCCGCCTGGCAGCAGGCCATCGTGGTATTGGCATCGGTTTCCGGGATCGTGCTGACAGGGAAGTACCTCTTGAGGCCGGTTTTCCGGATGATGGCCCGCACTGCCTTGCGCGAGATGTTTACTGCTACCGCATTGCTGCTTGTCGTGGGTATTGCCGTGCTGATGACTTCGGTAGGCCTTAGCCCTGCGCTTGGGGCATTCGTCGCGGGTGTCGTACTGGCCAACAGCGAATACCGCCACGAGCTCGAAAGTTCGATCGATCCTTTCAAAGGCTTGCTTCTCGGCCTGTTCTTTATTTCGGTAGGCTCTTCCATCGATTTTTCTTTGGTGGTCTCGAAGCCCCTGCTGATCATCGGATTAGTGGCCGGACTGATGCTGCTGAAAACGGGTATTCTTTTTGTTTTAGGCAAAATATTCGAAGTGCGCAATGCGCAGAACTTCATATTCAGTATCGGGCTTAGCCAGATTGGTGAATTTGCATTCGTGTTGCTCAGCTTTTCGGTTCAACAAGGTGTTTTGGGAAAGGAAATCTCCGACACGATGACGGCCGTGGTGGCGATCAGCATGGCTATGACGCCGTTGGCGATGATGGTTAATGAGAAACTTATCCTGACGCGCTTCTGCCTCGTGAGTGCCGGACTGCAAACGGCCCAGCGACCGAGCGATGTGGAGGAGGAGGATAATCCGGTCATCATTGCCGGTTACGGGCATTTCGGGAATATCGTCGGGCGGTTCCTGCGCGCGAACGGTGTGGAGGCGACCGTACTCGATAACGACAGCGACAATGTCGATTTCCTGCGCCGTATGGGCCTCAAAGTATATTATGGCGATGCTACGCGCTACGAATTGCTGGACATTGCCGGAGCTAGCCGGGCACAAATGATCATTATTGCGATCAGCGATGAGGAAAAGAGGCTGGAATTAATTGAAACAGTTAAAAAACACTTCCCTAACCTGCACATGCTCGTGCGCTCGACCAACCGTAATGACGCATACGATCTGATGAACGCGGGGATGATGCATATTTACCGGGAGACCTTTGATACGAGTCTCAGGCTGGGTGTGGATGCATTGAAACTCCTCGGGCACCGCGCGCATGAGGCGACGCGGATGGCGAAGACGTTTTTTATCCACGACGAACGTACGTTGAAGCACCTATCCAGCATTCGGAATGACGAGGAATACATCCATGCGGCCCGGCAGCATATGGAAGAGCTGGAAATGATTATGCAGGCCGATAGAGAAGCCGTGCATTTGAATGCACTCGCGGGTTGGGACCGCAAAGCCGAAGCCGAAACCGCCTGATCCTCTCAGGCTGTAATCGGCTAAAACAGGACGGAATAGTAAGAATGACGAAAGGGTGGCGTGTAGGCCCATGGGGGGAACCTGAAAGTCAAACTGCTTTCAGGCTTCCTGGTTTTCCATAATCCATTGGGTGGTGGCATTGATAGTACCCATTTCCCAGAAGATAGATGGGCTTAACTCGATCCCGAGCCATTCCTGTAATTCGGTAGTGATATCGACCATGAGCAGGGAATCCAATCGGTAATCGATGATTTCGGCGTCCAGATCTACTTCGGAGGGATCTATTTCCGCATGGTGAGCAATACGCTCAACTATCCAGCCGGAAATCTCGGTAAATGTTTTACTCATTTAGTTGAAGTTTGTAAAAAGCACTGAATGCTAGGGTGAAAATAGTGCTTTTACGTTTTTTTTAAAAGTGAAGGATATTTTAAGTAACCGATATTAATCTATTGTGCTCTTTTTGGCAAATATCTCGCGTGCTTTTAAACGCTGGATCTTGCCGCTCGACGTTTTGGGCAGTTTCCCGGGAGGAATGAGCAAGATCTCATGGGGGATAAGCCCGAATGCCAGTCCGACGCTCTGCGCCATTTTATTTTTGATCACTTTTTCATCGTCGGGCGTTTGGGCCACGCGGCGCACTTCGCTCACGATCATCAGCGCTTCGCCCTGCTCGGTTTCGACGGAAAACGCCGCCGCCGCGTTGGGTTGAATATCCGGGTGGCTTTCGCTCACTACTTCCTCTATATCCTGCGGGTAATAGTTAACCCCGCGAATGATGATCAGTTCTTTGGTACGACCTGTGATAAACAGCAGGCCATTTTCCATAAATCCTAAATCCCCTGTCCGCAAATAAGGTCCCCGGCCATCGGCGGTGTATGCCTGGAAAGTAGCCTTGCTGGCGTCCGGTTTCTCCCAGTATCCTGCGGCTATCCCATTGTTTTTCACCCATATTTCACCCTCTTCCCCGTCCGGCACACTGGCGTGGCTGGCAGGGTTTACGATGGAGACCTCGGTAAATTCCACGGGAGGGCCGCAAGCGACAACCTCCTTGGCTTCTCCGAGTTTGTGATAGGTCATGTCGATGCCGTTCAAATGCAGGCTGACCGCCAGCGTTGCTTCGGCGAGGCCGTACGACGGCACGAGGCTGTTTTTCCTGAAACCCGAGGCTTGCGTAGCGGCGGCAAATCTTTCGAGGGTCGAGATACGGATCGGTTCCGCACCCACATAAAGCACGCGCAGCGAACTGAGATCCAGTGCCTGCAATTGTTCCTGCGGAATGCGCGCCAGGCAGTGATCGAGTCCGAAACCCGGTCCGCCGCAAAAACCGGCCTGGTAAGTGCTGATCGTTTGTAGTAGTAATGCAGGCTTGGTAATGAACAGCAGCGGGGAGATCACAAAGCCGGTACCGCCTGTGAAAAGCGGTGACAAAAGGCCGTCGACTAGGCCCATGTCGTGGTAATGTGGCAGCCAGGTAACCGACGTGTCGTCCGATGTGCGCCCGAAACAATTATTAATGGCACGCAGATTGGCCGTCAGATTGGTGTGACTGATCATCACCCCCTTGGGCTGGCTCGTGGAGCCCGATGTATATTGTAAATAGGCTGTCTCGACGGATTCTTTATGCCGCCGGATGGCCGCGGGGGCCGGTGGCGCGGCCATCAGGTCGTCGGTGAAAATCC
>CAMLNK010000632.1 GCA_946481035.1 uncultured Dyadobacter sp.
ATCCGAGCGGGTCTGGCACCTGCTCTTCATTCGTTTTATTTAAAATTTATTCCTGGTAACCGAGCTGGCGCAGCTTGTTTTCCTTGCTTCTCCAATCCGGTTCTACTTTTACGTGCTGTTCGAGGAAAACTTTTTTACCAAAGAAGTCTTCGAGGTCCTGACGGGCCTGCGTACCGACTTTTTTCAGCATTTCCCCTTTTTCACCAATAATGATCCCTTTCTGGCTTTTACGTTCGACCAGAATTTCTGCACGGATCACGATGATGTCGTCCTTATCCTTAAATTCAGTGATTACTACTTCGGAGCTGTATGGAATTTCCTGGCGGTAATTCAAGAAGATCTTTTCGCGGATGATTTCCGAAGCAAAGAAACGCTCCGGCTTGTCGGTTAGTTCATCTTCATCGAAATACGGCGGGTGGAACGGCAGGCGCGTTACGATGGCGTCGAACAATGTGCCGATATTCGCTTTTTCCAATGCGGAAATCGGTATTATGGCCGCGGGATGGATCTCGTTCTCCCATTCCTGCATCTTCTGCTTCACCTCTTCCTCGTTCGAAAGGTCGATTTTGTTCAATACCAAAACCACGGGCGCTTCCGTCCGTTTCAGCAACGGCAGTACCTCATGCTCGGCTGCCTTCTCCCCTATTTCCACCACAAAAAGTACTACATCGGCATCTTCCAATGAGCCTTTTACGAAGGTCATCATCGAGTCGTGCAGCTTGTATGACGGCTTGATCACCCCCGGCGTATCCGAATACACGAGCTGGAACGGGATATCCTCATGTTTCCCATTCAGAATCCCTATAATGCGGTGGCGGGTCGTCTGTGCCTTGGAGGTGATGATCGACATTCTTTCGCCCACGAGCACATTCATCAGCGTGGATTTTCCCACATTGGGTTTCCCGACTATGCTCACAAAACCAGCCCGGTGGTTACGCAATTCCGTATTATTATTTTCGGCTTTTTCTTCCATAAAAATTACTTCTTCACTTTTTTGTGCTTCCCAAAAACGTGGCACCTAGGGTGTTACCGTCAGCCGGTCGTCCAGCATCCGGTTCGAATATTGCTGGATAAATGCCTTAACCTGCAATTCCATAGGCCCTTGAACCTCCGGAACCCGGCCTGCAAGGTTATTTTTCAAAAGCTTGTCTTCCTGATATTTATACAAACCTACGGTTTTCCGGCCATCAAATTGCAAAACATACGGCCCATTGAACCATTGATAGGCACCATCGTAGTTGACAGCAAAGTTGAGCGGAGGGTTCCCGAAGATATTTTTTCCAAAGCCAAAATAGGGTTTATCATAATGCAGATAACCCAATACCGACGGCATAATGTCGATTTGCTGAACGAGTCTTGTGCTATCGGTTCCCGGCGACGCTTCTCCCGACAATTCGTCGCCAGGCGAGGCGTCGCCCGGAGCATAGAAAAGAATCGGTACCGAGAAGTTTCCAACCGATGTCTGATATTTCGGATAATGTGCGAATGTGGCCGAATGATCGGCCGTGATCACGAATAATGTATTCTTGAACCAGGGTTTTGTTTTTGCCGAGTCGAAAAACCGCCGCAATGCATTATCAGTATAACCCATTGTTTCATAAATCGGCAGCGGGCCTTTCGGAAACTTGCCCTGGTAGCGTGCTGGCACCTTATACGGATCATGCGAAGACACCGTGAACAAGGTGCTCATGAACGGTTCATGGAAAGTATCCAGCTTTTTGGACCAGAATTGTAAGAACTCCTCGTCCCAAATGCCCCAGATACCGTCATAATCGGCGTCGTTGTTGTATTCGGTTTTACCATAATAATCTTTGATTCCGATCAGGTTAGTGAATGCCTTGAAACCCATCGAGCCATTCGGAGCGCCATGGAAAAACGACGTGTGGTAACCCTTTGCTTGCAGCATTTCGGGCAGGCTGGGCAGCTTGTTATCGGTGTAGCGCGTCAGAATGAAAGGCTCCATAATGCCCGGAATGCTCGTAAGCACCGACGGAATGGCCTCGATCGACTTGGCGCCGTTGGCAAATGAATACCAATGCACCTTGCTGTGCTGCATGAGCGAGTCGATGAATGGGGTGTAACCTTTATAAGTACCGTTTTCCAGGTCGCGGTTGAATGTGCCCACCATTTCCTTTCCAAAACTTTCCCAGATCAGTATCACCACGTTTTTCGGTCGGAATGCCGGCGCATTTGGATCTGGGTAATGGATAGGCGAGTAAACTGCATTCATTTCCTGCTCCGATTGGAAGAAGCTGGCCCGCTGGTAGTCGGTGCGTTTCAGGGTCTTGAAAATGCAGAATGGGGTGTTCAGGACAATAAACATTTCTTTCGGCTTATCCACGTATTCGCCTGCGTTACTCAGCGTAATCGGGCGGGTACTGTGCCGGAAACCTCCTTTAACGCCTCCAATAAAAAGAAAAACCGCAACGGTCATCAATACACTGTGAACGAGGAATATCTGCCAGGCCGGGCGCACGGGCTTGGTACCCACCCGCCAGCGCCGTGTGATTTTCACCACCAGCACCACCAGCAGCACCCATACCAATGCCACATACCAGTAATTCACCAGGAAGCCGCCAAACAGCTTGTGCATATTGTTTTCATGCGAAAATTCCTGCAAAACCGACCAGGTACTCCTTTTGATCGTGAAGCGGTAGTAGATGAAGTCGGCGCAGTTGGCGAGGAGAGCAATGCTGTTGGTGATGATAAAAAGGTAGTCCAGAAACTTCTGGAACAACGGCCGGTACTTGAATGTGACCGGGATGAGCGTGAGGAAAAC
Source organism: uncultured Dyadobacter sp. (assembly GCA_946481035.1). Next base: position 2,780 of record CAMLNK010000632.1, read on the forward strand.
GTACAGGATATTCGTATAGAGCACCGCCACGAGGTCGAAACGCAGGCCTCCGAGAAACAAACGCGGCGCGAGCGCCAGGGTAACCTCCGGAAAAAACGATTGATTGAAAAAATAAAAGAGAATCCGGCAAACGGTGAACAGGATCATGATACCGAGCAACCGGATCAGCAGAACCTGATGAATGCGCCACCCGAAACCGGAAGTGACTGTGTATGAACTCATAAAATTGGTGTCAGAACGTTAGAGGCAAACTTTTTTAAAAAGTTTTCACAAAAATAATTGTTTTCTGTAAAACATTTGTTGTATGTTTGCACTCCAATTCAACGACACCGCGGGATGGAGCAGTTGGTAGCTCGTTGGGCTCATAACCCAAAGGTCGCTGGTTCGAGTCCAGCTCCCGCTACACAGGCCAAAGCCACTTTCGAAAGAAGGTGGCTTTTTTGCATTTGTGACCTTTTCGGCCGAATGGTAACTTTCTTAAAACAAAGTGGCTAAGCAAGAATTATTTGCACTATTTTGCACCATCCCTGCACAATAAAGAATTGATGAGCCGCAATTTCCGCCTGAAATTTCTCAACGGGAGCTTCTTCGCGCAACTGTTGCTGTGCATGGTAGTTTCTTTAAACTCCCCGCTACCCACTGCCAAGGCACAGGAAATCGCATTCAAATCCGACAACTACTGGCTTACCCATTATACCGCCGAAAACGGATTACCTCAAAACAGCATCAAATCCATCGCACGCGACGAGGCGGGATTTTTTTGGCTGGCAACAGAAGACGGACTGGTACGGTTTGATGGCAGGCATTTTCACAATTTCACGAAATCCAACTCAAAGCTGGCATCCAACCATCTCTTTCAAAGCTTTCGCGGGCCGTCAGATTTTAAACTCTATTTCCTCGACGATACCAACACCGCGCACCGGATAGCGAATGGAAAAATCGCCGAAACTGTCCCTTACCGCCAAAAATTCGGTACCGAAGACATGTACAATGCCCCGGAGAAAGGCACGATCATGGCATTTGAGCTGTCCAACCGGCATATTTATAACGACCACTGGAAGAATGCCGTTTTTACAGTGGGACCAGGCTGCTATTTTCGCTGCGACACGAGTGAAGTGGCCTATTTTAATAGTGGAAAACAGCTATACAGGATTCGAAACTCTTCTCAAATGGTACTCGAC
>CAMLNK010000633.1 GCA_946481035.1 uncultured Dyadobacter sp.
AGAATTTTGTCGGATTGGAAAGGGTACATCTACAATATTGCCTTTTTCCTGAATGGATTGCTGGTGTTTCTGTTATTCTTCGAAAGCCGGTTCGCTGTTCCGCAGTGGATGCAGGCGGTAGGAAGAATGCACCCGCTTGTATTGCACTTTCCATTGGTTGTGCTGATACTTTACAGCCTTTGGGTGTTGATCGTGCGCAGGCCGGATTCTCATGCCTGGAATGAAGCGCTGGCCGATAGTTTGCTTGTGATAGGCACGGTTACGGCCGCGGTTGCTGCATTTTCGGGATTCGTTTTGTCCCATGAAGAAGGATATGAATCGGGTACGTTGTTTTGGCATAAATGGCTGGGTATTGCGATTTCCCTTGCAGCAGTGATTTGGTATGGCGTGAGAAAATCCCTTTCGCCCTGGAAGGTGCCTGCAAAGGTGGTTGCCGGCGCATTTCTGGTGCTGCTTTTTGTGGGCGGTCACCTGGGCGGGAACCTTACCCATGGCGAGGATTTCCTGATTTCCCCGCTCGGGCCGTCGGTGGAACCTGTTGAGCACGTAGCATTTGAGGAGGCCAGAGTATATGAGCATCTGGTGAAACCGGTGATCGAACAGAAATGTCTTTCCTGCCATAATGCGGAGAAATCGAAGGGCGGATTGCAAATGCAGACGCAGGCCTTGCTCCTGAAAGGCGGAAAAGGAGGGATGCTTTGGGATACCACCAAGGCAGACCTGGGATTGCTGATCAGCCGCCTGCATTTGCCGCTGGATGATAAAAAGCACATGCCTCCACGTGGCAAAGTACAGCTCACCGAGGAAGAAGTGGTGCTGCTGGCAGCATGGGTCAAAGGCGGCTCGCGGTTTGATCAGCTGGTGAGCTCGCTGCCGCCGCAAAATCCAGTATATGCCTACGCACAAAATGTGCTGGGCGGCGACCGTACCGAAGAGCAGTACACATTCAGCGCTGCATCTGCCGACGAGGTAAGCAAATTGAACACCACTTACCGGCTGATCAAGCCATTATCCGCGGGATCTCCGGCATTGTTTGTGAATTTTTACAACCGGGCGAGCTTCAAAAGCCAGGATATCGAAGGTTTGCTGCCGTTGAAGGAGCAGATCGTTTCGATGGATTTGAGCAAAATGCCCGTGAAGGATGAGGATATCAAGACATTGGCCAAGTTCCCCGAACTCCGCAGGCTGATATTGAACTTTACGGATATTACGGGCGGCAACCTGGCCGAGCTGAAAAAGCTGGCCAACCTGCGGGAACTTTCTCTGAGCGGTACCACAATTAACATGGCGCATGTAAAATCGCTGGGAGGCTTTCCATCGCTCAAAAGGGTTTATTTGTGGAGTACCGGCATTGGGCCGAAGGAGTTGGAGAGTTTGAAAAAAGGCCAGAAAATTGCGTTTGAGACCGGTTTCCGGAGCGATACGCTGGTAATGGCGCTCAACCCGCCGGTAATCGTTACCGAAAAGCAGCTGTTGAGCAAAGGCGAAACGATTTCAATGAAGCATCAGATCGCCGGTACCGTGATACGCTATACGCTGGACGGCTCCGAGCCTGATAGTGCCGCGTCACCCGTTTATAGTAAACCGATCGCTATCGATAAGAATGTCAATCTCAAAGCCAGGGCATTCAGGGAAGGATGGTATGGCAGCCTGCTGGTGAGCAAGCAGTTCTTCAAGGAGGGTTACCACGTCGACAGTGCGCAGCTGATCACGCCGGTGGACCAGCGGTACAAGGCAAAAGGCGCCGCCTCGATCTTCGACGGGAAGGTTGGCGACACCGAGCGGGTGAGCGGAACATGGCTGGGTTATGTCGAAAATGATTTCCAGAGCTATGTGTTCTTCAAAAAGCCGGTTAAGGCGAGCGTTGTGACTTTGAGTACATTACAAAATCACGGGAGCTTTATTTTCTCGCCTACCCGGATCGAAGTTTGGGGAGGTACCGACCCGAAAGCTTTAAAATTGCTGAAAGTAATCACCCCGGAAATTCCGACGAAGTACGTGCCGGGAGGAGAGATAAATGCCTATGACGCCGATTTTGAGCCTCAGCAGCTGAGCTGCATCAAGATTGTAGCGAAGCCGCTGGCGAAAATTCCGGAGTGGCATCAGGGAAAAGGAAATAAAGGCTGGCTGTTTGTCGACGAAGTAATGGTAAATTGAGGGAATCATGCGTATACATGATATTTAGTCCATTAGGTTAATCGGTGATGCAGAATCCCGCAGGTCAGTGATCTGCGGGATTTTTATGCTAGAACGTCAATGTAACCAATGTCCTGTTGGTTGTGATGGTAATGTTCAGCAGCACGCAAAGATCCTTCATGGTCAAAAAAGGCCGATTCGCTGGTATCATCCTTTTTGCCGTCGGTAAACGATGGCCTGGGCGAAATCGTTATTAACCGCCGTTTTTGATATATAACCAGTGGCACCCGCTTTGCACCCCTCGAAATACTTTGATCACGGGCTAAATTTATTAAATAAACAACTGATATTTTTGAGTTACATATCCAATTTTTTGTCGTGCTCACTTTCCCGGTCCGGGATATATTTGTCATATCTATTTTGATAGGTAAATGAATTAGGAGCAGAAGACTGTTAGGACTGGTATTGAGGAATTCAGTTCATAACGTTGATCAATGGTCATCTCCCGGTATTGCCGGGAGAATGATTGTAATTTGAGCGTGTCATTGTGTAAACCCACATCGCCGAAAGTATGAACGTAGCTCTTATAGACTCGCACCCTCTGTTTCGATTCGGCATACGCTTGCTGCTGAAAAGTCAGTTCGACAATATTACTACGCTTGAATCCACCTCTATGACGTCACCCGGGCTGGGTAACCGGCTCGGCGCGATTGACCTTATTATCATAGGTCTGTCTGAAGAGCAGCCCGAGCTGGACCGGACGGCACTGCGAAGGCTGATGAAGCGAAATCCATTGGCATCCTTCATCATTTATGCCAGTAAGCCGGACTATAAGCCTGCGAGCTCGCTGCTGCGGATGGGGGTGAAAGGTTATCTTGCCAAGACAGGCGGGGCGGATGATCTGGGAAAATGCGTGCGCTCAGTGATGGCAGGCATTCCGTACATCCGCCAGTAGCATTTTAAAAGAGAATATTTTGAGAGGATGATCGCTTCTGCCAAAAGCAAGCGAGTATATTTAGGCCCGGGGCTTTTGCCACGGGCCTAATTTGTTATTGGGCCGATCCCCTGAGCAGGCAGAATAGCTTGCGGTTTCCGCCATTAAGGTCGGTTTTGTAGAGTTTCCAGGTATTCTTGTCGAGTTCTTCCAGGTGGAACTGGTTTACCGGATCGGCCAATTGCTTTTTAACCCATCTTGGGAATGCATTGGCGGCGCGGGCGTTTTCCCAGGTTCTGATGGCTTTGAAAATCGCATATTTCTCGGTGCATGCCTCCACGTCTTTCTGGTTGATTTGAAGGCTGTAAGTGGAGCCTATTCCCACAGAAATGGCCTGGATATGCTCATATTGCGCCACCGTAGAGCCTGCCTTGATCGGGAAGTTGCCGCCCATTCCGGACGGGAAGAAGTTGGCGTAGGTTACGTCCCTGAGATCTTTCCCCTGGCTTGTGGCGCTGCCCCATTCCCGTCTTTCGACGTCGTAAAGGTTTTTGCCGCCGCCCACGTTCCAGATGCTCTGGTAATGCCACGAGCCTTCCGAGAGCGTCGATCCGGTGAAGCGGATGTACGGCACGCCGAGTTCCCTGCCTTTTTCGAACATATTGCGGAAGAAGCGTTTGACCGAATAGTAGCCATGCCCGTTGTTGAACAAAAACTCCTGCCCGTCGAAGTCATAATAGGCCAGTCCATTGACCTTGGCAACCGACGCATAATATTCGGCGATCTGGTCCTGTAACTGCATATTGGGGATCAGGCCGTCGTAACCATAGTTGATGGTCACTTGCAATTTGTAAATGGTATCACCTGCCGTGTGGCCCGCGGTTGCGG
>CAMLNK010000634.1 GCA_946481035.1 uncultured Dyadobacter sp.
AAACGACTTTCATGCGCGTGGGTGAATTCCCCCAATTCATAATTGTTTTGTTTTCTGCTCGCTATCTCAAAACATTGTTGGAATGAAAAGCCGAGTGCAACAATAAACAAGGATATCAGAAAGAGAATATAGGAGCTTTGTCCGGCAGTTAGCGCCAGACATATGCTGAATGATTCTATGTCATAGACGGCGAATTCAAGTTTAAAGTTGGTGATGAAATTATCAATGACCAGACGTTTAAAAAGTGCAATCGCTATTGACATTTCGCTGAAAAAACGAAAGCTTGTCTCCATTGATAGGTCAGTATCGTCACAGGCTCGGTAAACACGTGAAGCCAGCATAATTGCCAGCTTCTTTGAGGGAATTGCAGGGCACCTGTTTCAGGTTGTTCAATTAATTCTTCTGATGAAGACAAAGCTTATTGCCATCAGTATCCTCAAACCACGGAAAACGGCCCCAGGGTCAAAATGAATTTAGAGCGATGTTCCCAAGGGTTCATAACGATTGACGACCTTTGTTCAAAAGTCTGCCTTGGCAGAAGGACATTTGAGCGGCGGTTTAAGAAGCACACTGGTAATTCTGTTGTTGAATATATGCAGCGGGTTCGGGTCGAATATGCAAAAAAGCTGCTGGAATGTACGCAGAGTGCGGTAAATGAGATAACCTTCGAGGTCGGATATAATGATGTTGATGCCTTTCGAAGAGTCTTCAAAAAGTATACCGACCTAACACCGAATGATTATCGCCGGCGATATAATTGGAAGTAGCACCCTAGGGCGATAACTTTTTTTGTTCTGCGATAACACTTTTACCAAATCCGTTTTTCAAATACGTGTATCTGCTAAATGCCAAACCGTATGCAGGATTCTTGGGCGAAATACTGCAGGCCCCTTACGCACGGGAGAGGCTGCCGATGTAGCGCGGAATTACGGTTCAATGATTTTATACAGAATGCTGACGTCATAGTCAGTGTAATGTATATATGAGCGGTTTTGCATCCACAGCAATACCGTTTTGTTTTTGCTGGTCTTGTTTCGGGGTATCAGCGGCCGGACGTTGTCCAGGTGCGAGTTCCGGGTGATGGGCGATATGGCCCAGGTTCGCCCGGCATCGCGCGTATATCCGCGGGAGATTTCGAAAACCCCGTCGATCTGATGCGAAAAGTAGATGGTCCCGGGCGACGCGGGATCGAACGTCATCCCGCCCGAGTAATTGACCTCTCGCTCTTTCTGCCCTGCAGGTGTCTGCGGGAACCATTTTCCCGCTTCGATTATCTTGTTGTCTTCCCAGCTCTTCCCATTGAAAGAGGCATAGTAGTACTGGTGCTTATCGTTGGTTGGATACCGTGCATATAATAGCACCGGACGGCCCCGTCCGTCGGCAGCAAGATCAAAAATCCATGCCTTACCGGTTTCGGGCGTGGCCTTGTATACTACCGTGGCGTCGGAGGGGTGGAACGGCAGGGCGTCGACGGTACATATCCGGCTGCCGTCTGCCCGCCAGAATGCATTGTTTTCATAGTAACAGTAATACACCGAATTGAGCGGCTCCACGGCCGGATGACCGTCGGTAAAGATCATGTGAATTCGGGAATTGCCATCTGAATAGTATTTAACATACGGCCGGTTGTTGGCATCGAGCGTCTTGGAAGTGATAACGACCTTCGGGGCCGACCACGTCGCCCCATTGTCTGTGGAAGTGATCATATTCGGTTTGTAGCCGATCCACCGCCCGAAGCAGTAAAGTTTGTTCTGCTCCTTGGCCAATACAAACGGATTGGCGTAGGTGTAGGTATCCTTTTTGTAAAGAGCCACCAGCGAATCGGTCCGGGGCTTGAATACCGTCGCGCGTCCGAAAGTGCTGACGTCAAGGGGCTTTCCTGTGATGTTCTGTATAACGCCTTTCGGCTCCTCGTTGCGGCCATGCCAGGTGTAGAGCGCAAGGATGCGTTTGTCGGGAAGAATCGTGAATGCGGGATTGTCGTGGTCGTCGACTTCAAGTTTGTCATACAATGTCACTGTATTGACCTTGCCTGAGGCAGCGTCCAGCATGGCCGCCTGAATGTCGCCTTGTTTGGTCACCCAACCGGTGATAACCCTGGTGCCGGCAGCATCGGCATACACGGCCCTGGGGTCGCTGAACCAGCACCAGGCACCATTGTCGGTAAGGGTTTTCTGGGCGATGGCGCGCGCGGTGCAGAATTGCAGGAATGCCAGCAGTAATATTTTTCTCATCGGATCGGGTTTAATCCCGCCGGCTTTCTGACGTGGAGCCGGCGGGATTAAAAGTATTAACTGTGATATAAACTAATTATTCGATTGTTTCCAATGGAGCTTCGTTCAGCTCCGAACCCACATATCCCATGTTCTGATTGATACGTCCGCCCGTGTTGGCCGTGATGATATTGTCATCGATCGGCCACTGGAAGCTATACGGCATGATCCGGGGACCCTGGCCGAGCTGGAACACCTCGCCAAAGCGCTGATAGAAATTGTTGTATTTGCCGATCCTGTCGTAGAACCAGTTTTTCTGCTACAACGTGGCCAGACTGTAACCGTTTAGTCCTTTGGAGGCCATAATGTACAACACCCGGTTTAGCTCGTTTTGACGCGGCTCTTAACATTCATCCCCTAACAAAAGCAAAGAACTAGTCTATTTTTATTCAAAGGGGACCGATACCTGCCGCCATTTCAATTGACAGGAGTCAGCTTGATCGCCTGACCGCCGGACGAGGCCAATCGGACGGTAATCTTACTTTTGCTGTCAATTTTCATTTTGCTGATTCCCACTTTTGTTCTAGTGGGCATATTGGGATCATCATTGTAAAGATGCGCCTCGTACTTCTTGCCTTTGGGTAGGAAATCAAATGAAAGCGCTACCTCTCGCTGTTCGTTATTTGTGATTGTGCCCACAAACCAATCTTCCCCGCTACGGCGCGCAATGGAGATAAACTGCCCGATTTCGCCCTGTAAAACTTTGGTATCATCCCATACCGTCGGAACTTGGTCGAAAAACTCCAGTTCCGGTTCGTCATGACTATCTGCTGGCTTATCATACCAGTACATATATTGCAGCGGGCTGTAAAAGACCACTCCCAACGCAAGCTGGTGCGCCGACGTGGTCCGGATGAACCGCCCCTTCGGCTTTCCTTCTTTGTCATATTCGAGCGGCCGTCCGAAACGCTGCAGGTAGTAACAAATCGTGGCATCGGCGGCTCCGGCAACAAACCGCGTGAAAGGTAGGATGGTGTTGTTATTCCCGTCCGGCATCTCCTCATTTCCCCGTACGCCTTCCTGAGTCAGCAAGTTCGGATAGGTTCGGCTAAATCCCGTGGGCCGGTATTCGTCGTGAATATCCACCATCAGGTTGTACTGCGCACATTTGCGGACGGCTTCATGCATCCATGTAGTCCAGCGATGCGACCCAACCTGAACGAACCCAAATTTGATTCCCGCTACACCCCATTTTTGGTAAAGTGGAAGAATTTCGTCCAACTGTCGTTGAAGCGCCCGCTGATTTACGTAAAGGAACACGCCGATGCCTTTTGACCTGGCGTAGCGGATGATCTCGGGTAGGTTGAGCTCGCCATGAGGGTTACGTCGTGGATCGACATTTACCTTAGAAGCATCTGAACCGACAACATATTCGTAACCGTACCAGCCCGCATCGAAGTGAATATATTGCAGCTTCCGTTTCGCCGCAAAGTCAACGAGCTCATAGGCCCCCCTGGTTGAGAGCGTTATTTCGCGCATGACTTTTCCCGGTCTGATCCAGTCAGTGTTTTTGATTTGATTGGGCTCATTCAGGTTCAGGATTAAAAAATTGTTTTCCAATAATTGCCCCGGTTTTTCAGCAGCCATGATCACTCGCCACGGAGTTTCAAAAGGTGCAGCATCATCGACCTCACCGTACATTTTGCACAACAGGCTACTTACTCCGTCACTGGTGAATT
>CAMLNK010000635.1 GCA_946481035.1 uncultured Dyadobacter sp.
CCACTGACCGTTTACTGGAAATGTACCAAAGCATTTCAGTACAGATCGAAGAACTGATCCCTATTCTTGAATCGGAATCTGAACGGTTGAAACAACTGTAAATTACATGCATTCGGGCTCCGACAAAAACTTGTGAGCGCATCGCCTTTCGGCTATGCGCTTTTTCTTTTGGCTTTCTCCCACGCAGCACTCTGCGAGCCCCTAAAATACCGGCGGATACCCGCCAGCACGGCGTAGTTCATCATGCAAAAGTAATAGGGCACAAAAAGCGCCTTCACCTTGATCTTACGCGTTTCGAGCACCCAGCCCGCCAACGCCAGGCCGTAAAAACCTACCTGTCCGGCCAGCAGCAGCTGGTACCCTACCCCACCCGATTTCACTACAATTAAAATATTGAGTACCAATGCCAGAATCATCAAAAAAGGCGTCACCGTCCAGCGGAGCACGCGGTGGCTAATGTACTGGAAGGACAGCAGCGGATCATGAAACGGGTTCATCAATTTTTTCAAACGAAGGATAGATTGAATCCCTCCCGCGGCAATGCGTACTTTTCTCTTCAACTCTTCCTTGATATTCTCCGAAGAGAGCTCGGAGGCATAAGCATCCGGCTCATACACAATGCGGTAACCCTGCTCGGCAATTTGCATGGAAATCATGAAATCGTCCAGGATCGTATCCGGCTCCACCGAGCGGTACAGCGAACGCCTGACGCTGAACAACTCCCCGGCCGCTCCTACAACCGAATACAGCTCCGAATCCCACTTTTTAAGGGTCGATTCGTATTTCCAGTAGAAGCCCTCGCCCGCCGTCGCATCCGAGAGTGCATCCTGCATGACCCGCTTTTCGCCCGAAACCGCACCCACTTTGGCATCGGCATAATGCCGGGCGATCAGAAGCAACGCGTCCTTATTAAGGAAAGTGTTAGCGTCGGTGAAAACCACTACCTCGGTATCCACCTCGTCCATTGCCCGGTGCATGGCAAGGATTTTACCGCTTCGTACGGGCGTATGCATCAGCTTGATCTGCTCGTAGTTAGCCACCAGCTCAGGCGTGCGGTCGGAGGAACCGTCGGTGACGAATACCAGGCGTAGTTTGCCTGCCGGGTAAGACAGTTGCAGGGTGTTTGCGATTTTTTCCTCGATAATGCTTTCCTCATTATAAGCCGCGATCACAAGCGTGAGCGTTGGAAAATCCTGGTCAAGCCCCGGCGCCGGCCTTTTTCCCCCGAATGCCCTGCGAATGCGTACCAAAATGTACAGCACGATGCCATACCCGAGGAATGTGTAGAAAACAATAAACAAACTCAGCCAGAAAAGTATCTCCATAAATCAGCGGGTCAATGAGAAGCCTAAGTTTTCGCTATCGGGTTTATTTTTGAAATGCCAGGTGATCGCGCTCCAAAAAACCGGAATGAAACTGTATTCTTTATTTTTAATGTATTGCAGGATATTCCGCGGTACTACCGCCAGCGCGAAGTAGCAGCAAAACACGAAAAACCTGAAACCCGGCGCATTCTTCCGGATAAACAAAATGCGGTTGCGGTTCATGAAAAACTCTTTCAAAGCAGTCCGTTTGCCTACCGACACCGATTCCTTGTGGTAAATCAATGCGTCCAGGTTCACGTGGACCTCATAACCCACCCGTTTGATCCGCTCGCACCAGTCGAGCTCTTCATAATAAAGGAAATAATTTTCGGCCATCCCGCCGGTCTTCTGCCAGGCCAGGCGACTGATCATCATCGCTGCCCCGTGGGCATAGCCGGTCGGGCCGGATAAGAAATCGTATTGCCCCCGGTCCTGCTCAAATTGCCCAATGCACGCATTCCGGCAGGTATAGTAGTTCATCGGTGTGTAGCCCGTGTATTGCAGCATTCCCGGCTGGTCGAAATAATGGATTTTAGGCGAAATCATCCCGATCTTGGGATTCGCCTCCATGGTATCCACCAGCTTGCCGATCAGGTCGGGCGTAACTTCGGTATCGTTATTGATCAGAAAAAGGTAATCGCCGGTCGCATGCGCCAGGCCGATATTGTTGCCCCCGGCGAAGCCGGTGTTACGATCGGAACGGACGAATACGATACCCGGATACCGCTGCTGCCATTCAGGCACAGGGTTTGCTTTGCTACCGTTATCCACGACGATGATTTCCAGATCGGGGTAGGTGTTCACCTCGGCCAGCGATTTCAACAAGTCTTCGGTTACCTTCGGCTGATTGAAATTCACCGTTACGATCGAAACTTTTCTCATGCGCAAAATTGAATCGGTAGTGTGGCCGAAACAAAGGAATATTTTTATTGATTTGTAGAACTATTTCAAATTTAACAATAAAAACATAGCTTTAACCAAATTCCGGTGATGATCGCCGGTTTTTGCAAAAAACACCCTGAACGCGTTCCTAATACCCTTTCCTGCGAATAAAACAACCCAAGCGTGAAACTCAACCGTTTGCTTAACGATCAAGATTCCGACCAAAACCCATCCGGCCCTCATGGGCAGGATACGGCACTGCTGGATAAGAAGGTGGCCGAACTGATCGAGGTAATCGAGCAATCGGATGTCGACGCAAACCTTTCGCGGCAATACCAAAAACAGATCGCGGATGCCTTCCAGCGCTCAGCCGAAACCCTGAAGAAACTGGCGCCGTTCAGGGAGCTCGATCAGGACAATAACCTTTCCCGCGAGGAACTGCTCGAAGGCCTCGAAAAGCTCCTTTCCGAAAACCAGTTTGACAGCCGGATCAACACGCCAAAGCGCGGCAGGATCGTGCAGAAGGGGGTAATGTTCATTCTTGCTATCCTGCTCATCGTATTCGGCTTTGCGATGATTATCATGCCTGCACCGCCAAGTTTCGAGCTTTTTACAGTATTTTATTTCAATATCAATGACGGGGTAACAATTATGGACCTTGTATCGCTGCTGATTATTTTTGGCGGAGTACTTTTGTTTGTGCTAAACTTCAACAGGAAATGATCAGCTTCCCCGATCCGCCCACCACCGTCAAGAAGATCCTGCTCGTAGAGGATAACCTGCTTTTCCGCAAGGTCGTCGAACATGCGCTGCTGAAAGCAGGATATAACTGCGTGCTGTGTGAATCGGCGTCTGAGGCATTGAACATGCTGGTGGTAGAAACGCCCGACCTGATCCTGTCCGATTACGATATGCCCGAAATGAACGGCTTCGATTTCCGGCAGGCCGTACTTCTGAACCCGAATATCAGCGACATTCCTTTCGTTTTCCTGACTTCTTTTACCGACAACAAACTGGTACTGGAAGGCTTGAATATGTCGGCATTGGACTTCATCAACAAGGAAACGCCGATCCCGGTGATCATCTCCAAGCTCAACAATATTATCAAAACCCTTGAAAACGAGCATTTAAGGTCGGTAAGGGAGTTGAAGGTAGCCGCTGAAACACTGAATGTAAAGTCGATACCCACGCACGCACCGCTGGTAGAAGGTTACCGGATCTTCTACTGGCATAAGGGCTACCGCGGTTATCCGGGCGGTGACTTTATCGATTTCGTGCAGGTCGACAGCCGTTTCTGCTTCGCATTCCTGGGTGATATCATGGGTAAAAAATGGAAGGCCTGGTTCTTCACATTCGGCTTTCTGAGCTATATCCGTGCCGCGATCCGCTTTTGCGTGCTCGACCAGGATTTTGAGCTGGTAACCATCGTGCAAAAGATCAACAAGCTGATCTACCTCGACGAAAGCTTACAGAATATCCTTTCGAGCCTTTCCCTGCTCCTGCTCGACACGCACACAGGCGAGGTGCACTACACGGGCGCAGGCGACCTGCCGCTGGTGGGTTACTCGCCCGAAACCGGCAGGACCTCGACGATACAATCTACCGGTTTGCTGCTGGGACTTCTCGAGGACGGTCTTTACGATAAGCAGACAGTGGCGATGAAAGCCGGCGATCAGCTGGCGATCTTCACCGACGGCATG
>CAMLNK010000636.1 GCA_946481035.1 uncultured Dyadobacter sp.
AATATGTTCCAGATGACCAACGGTGAATATCCGTATCTGGCCGATGGTGTAACCGTGAATGCGGCGTCGGGATATGATCCTCAGAAACCGGAAAAAAACAGGGACCCGCGGTTCTACGACGCGGTGATCTACCCGGGAGCGGGCCCGATCAACATTATCGACGGTTCGAAAAGCACCGAGCGCCTCTACGAATATTGGGAGGATGCCAACCCGAACCCGGACAACGCGCCGCCGTACATTAACCCTAACAAGGTGGATCCTAAAAACGGCCAGAACCTGTTCGATTTCGGCCGCGATTCGAAAACATATTGGGTAAAAGGGCTTACACCTTTCCATTGGCGGGTGCAGACGGGTTATACTTTCAAAAAGACCGACGACTTTTCCGGCCCGCGCGCCAGCTTCGATTACGACTATAACCAGGTGGTTGTATTCATGAGATTAACAGAGTTTTACCTGAACTACGCTGAAATTCAAATGGCGTTGGGTAATGAAGCGGTTGCGAGAGAGTATATCAACAAAGTCAGAAAGCGCAGTTCGGTGAATATGCCCGACATTAAGAGTACCGGTGCAGCGCTCCTGAGAGACTACCGCAACGAAAGGGCTATCGAGCTGCACTTGGAAGACTCGCGCTTCTTCGACCTCATGCGCTGGAAAGCGGCTCCCGGAAACGTGGATATGCCGATCAGAGGGCTTACGAAAGTGACCATGGACTGGACGGCAGCCAAACCGGGTGATGCCCTGGGTAAACTGACCTACACTTATGGTGTAATTCCCGAAGCCGAAGTGCGGAAACCTTGGAAGGGTGACCATTATTACCTCTTCCCGATCCCGAATACCGAGATCCGGAAAAGTAATGGCGTGCTCAAACAAAATCCTGGTTATTAATCAGTTTGATAAAGATCTCATAGTTAAATTAGTAAATAGTTGAGGTATTTTGGACCAATGGCGGGGCATTGCTCGCCATTGGTTTTTATATCTGTTTCCACCCGGCCCGAGCCTATTAGTATCAGCGTATGAAATCTGTTTTCGTGTTTTTGTTGGCCGTCGTGGCGAGTTGCTTTTCGTGCAAAAGGAATGATAAACTGTTCCGGCTGGTAGCAGCAGAGGATTCCGGGATTGATTTCAATAACAGGATTCAGGAGAATGATACGCTTAACCCCATTAACCTGGTCAACATTTACAACGGCGGCGGGGTAGGCATTGCCGACTTCAACAACGACGGTTTGCAGGACATTTACTTCACCGGAAACATGGTGTCGTGCAAGCTGTACCTGAATAAAGGCGAGATGCAATTCGAGGATGTTACTGCGGCGGCAGGTGTGAGCGGCAATGGTAAATGGTGTAGGGGAGTGGCCGTAGTGGACATCAATAACGACGGGTGGATGGATATGTATGTGTGCGCGTCGCTGCTCGGGAATCCGGAACAAAGAAAAAACCTGCTGTACATCAACCAGGGTAAAACGGCGGATGGGTCGGTTACTTTCAGGGAAGAAGCCGCGGCGTATGGGCTGGACGACACTTCCCATTCGACGATGGCCAATTTCTTCGATTACGACAACGACGGCGATCTGGATATGTACCTGGTGGTGAATGAAATCCTTCCGAAGGTAGACCCTTCGACATTTAAGCCCAAAGTTACGGACGGGTCGTTTCCCAGCACCGGCCGCCTTTACCGCAACGATTTCAGCGCACAACTGAAACACCCCGTATTTACCAATGTGACCCGGGAAGCGGGGCTGACCATCGAGGGCTACGGCCACGGCGCGACCGTTGCGGACATTAATATGGATGGCTGGAAGGATATTTTCGTCAGCAACGATTTTATTTCCAATGACCTGTTGTATATCAATAACCACGACGGGACATTTACCGACAAGGCAACTACCTATTTCAAGCACACTTCGGCCAATGGCATGGGCCAGGATGTGATCGATATCAACAACGACGGGCTTTCGGATGTGGTGGAGCTGGATATGAACCCGGAGGACAACTACCGGAAGAAAATGATGATGGGCGCCAGCAGCTACCAGACTTTTCAGCTCAATGACTTTTTTAAATACCAGTACCAATATGTGAGGAACACCATTCAGCTGAATCAGGGGCCGAGGGTCATCGCGAACGACTCGATCGGCGACCCTGTTTTCAGCGAAACCGGTTATTATTCCGGCATTGCCGCCACCGATTGGAGCTGGACCCCGCTCGTAGCCGATTTTGACAACGACGGCCTCAGGGACCTGGTCGTCACCAATGGCTTTCCCAAGGACGTTACCGACCACGATTTCATGGTTTACCGCCTTCAAGCTGCGCCGGTAACCCCCCAAATGGAGACGTTACGGCAGATACCCGAGGTGAAACTTCACAACTACGCATTCAAAAACGGTGGTAATTGCCAGTTCAGCGACGTTTCGGCGGATTGGGGCCTTACCGACCTCACATTTGCCAACGGAGCCGCCTATGCCGACCTGGACAATGACGGCGATCTGGACATGGTGGTGAACAATATCAACGACGCGGCGTCTCTGTATGAAAACACGATGCAGGACGAAAAGCCCGCAGACAAGCATTCCCTGACTGTTCAGCTTACGGGCGATGCGCTCAACCGCAACGGGATAGGTACCTGGATAGAACTGTATTACGCGGGCGGCCACCAGGCTTACGAGCAAACGCCTTACCGCGGGTATTTGTCGTCCGTGCAGCTGAATCCCCGTTTCGGTCTCGGCGCGACGTCGGTAATCGATTCACTGGTGATCAAATGGCCGGACGGCGCCAAGCAGACGATGCGTAATGTGAAGCCCGACGCGGTGATCCAGGCGAACCGCAAACAGGCGACCGAAAGGTATAGCTGGAACCGCGGGGCGAAGGCCGGAAACGCATTGTTTCGTGAAGTATCAGCAGCCCTGGGCGTTCAATACGTGCACACACAAACAGATTATATCGATTTTAACACACAGAAATTACTCCCGCACAAGCTCTCGGAATATGGCCCCTCAATGGCCGCCGGTGACCTGAATGCAGATGGACTGGACGATATCGTGGTGGGTGGCAACTCCGCTGCCGGTACTGTGCTGCTGATGCAGCGGGCCGATGGTTCGTTTGCACAAAAAACGCTCGGAAATGCGAATGCAAACCCTAATATGCATTACCAGGACATGGGGCTCCTTTTGTTCGATGCCGACCGCGACGGTGACAACGACCTCTACATTGCCCGCGGTGGCTACCAGGCCAAGGCCGACAGCCCCGATTACGGTGACCAGTTCTATATCAATGACGGTAAAGGAAATTTTGCGGTCGATAGCTTATCGTTTCCCCGCAATTTCACGAGCAAATCCTGCGTGCGCGCGGCCGACTACGACAAAGATGGTGACCTGGACCTGCTGGTAGCAGGCCGGGTGAAGCCTTGGAGCTATCCCGAACGGGTTTCCAGTTTCATTTTGAGGAACGATTCCCGGAATGGAAAGGTGAAGTTCACGGATGTAACGGCGCAGGTAGCACGGGAGCTGAGCAGTGCGGGGCTGGTTTGTGATGTCGTTTTCAGCGATTTCGACAACGACGGATGGCTCGATCTGGTGTTGGCCGGCGAATGGATGCCGCTCACTTTTCTCAGGAATGATAAAGGTAATTTTAAAAATGTAACCGCTGCAACGGGAATATCGGACCACAAGGGTTGGTGGAACAGCGTTGCTACCGGCGATTTCGATCACGACGGCGATACGGATTATATTGTCGGAAACGTAGGCCAGAACTCCTTTTTCCAGGCAACAGCTGAATATCCGGCCTCGGTGTATGCCAAAGATTTCGATAACAACGGTAGTTTCGACGCATTTCCGGCGCTGTATTTGCGTACGAGCCAGCAGGACCCGGCCCGGAAGGAATATCCGGTGCATATGCGGGACGATGCCGTGAAGCAGATGATCAGCATGCGGGCAAAGTTTCAAAACTATAAATC
>CAMLNK010000637.1 GCA_946481035.1 uncultured Dyadobacter sp.
AAATAAACATACTGCCCGTGAGATCTACGACGAATGTTCGGCCAAGCTGCGCCAGCCCGAATACTCGGTGAAAAGCCTGCTGAACCGCATGAACGTGAAGGTAGTATGCACGACTGATGATCCGACGGACTCTCTGAATTACCATAGCGCAATCAGCGAAAGTGGCTTCGATATCCGTGTATTACCGACATTTCGGCCGGATAAGGCCATGCTGCTGATCGAATCGCCGGAGGATTTCAAACAATATTTGTCCAAACTCGCGCAAGCCGCGGGTACGGGAGAGATTACCTCTTACGATGCATTGCTGGCCGCATTGCAGAACCGCCACGATTTCTTCGCTTCGATGGGCGGCCGCTTGTCGGATCACGGTTTGGAGCATATTTATGCGGAATTCGATGAAGCTGCGGCGCGTGAGGCATTTGCAACTGCATTGAAAGGCGAAAAGCCTTCGGCAAGCCAGGCGCTGGCGTTCAAGTCTGTGCTGTTGTATGAAATGGCCAAAATGGACCACGCCAAAGGCTGGACGCAGCAATTCCACCTCGGTGCATTGCGGAATAACAACGAACGTATGCTCCGCGAGCTCGGCCCGGATACCGGCTGGGATTCTATCGGCGATTACAGCCAGGCGCAGGCGCTTTCGAAATTTTTGAACAAACTTGATTCGACGGACCAGCTGGCGAAAACAATTTTGTATAACCTTAATCCGGCCGATAATGAAGTGCTGGCTACCATGACAGGTAACTATAATGATGGTACCGTCGCCGGCAAAATGCAGTTCGGTTCAGGCTGGTGGTTCCTCGATCAGAAGGATGGAATGGAGCGGCAGATGAATGCGCTTTCGAATATGGGCTTGCTGAGCCGTTTCGTAGGAATGCTTACCGATTCGCGGAGCTTCCTTTCGTATCCGCGTCATGAATATTTCCGCCGGATTCTGTGTAATCTGATTGGCCAGGATGTGGAGAATGGCGAGCTGCCAAACGATATCCAGTGGCTGGGTAAGATGGTACAAGGTATTTCTTACAACAATGCCAACAAATATTTTGGTTTTTGAGTAAAATCCGAATTTAAAATACACTAATAATGGATAGCCCAGACATTTTTGTTGTGGGCTATTTTAATGTTAATACTTAATTTTGACGCGTAATCATTTTTCAATGGCCCGTCAGGGAGTTCATTCTTTGGCAAACGGGCAATAGTTTAAAATATGGCTCAGATAGTATCCTTCGGGGAGGTCCTTATGCGGCTTTCCACTCCTGGTTTTTCCCGTTTTGAACAAGCCCGTCAATTGAATGTAACGTATGCCGGTGGCGAAGCGAATGTTTCGACCGCATTGGCATATTGGGGACACAGCACGGCGCACGTTACCCGTTTCCCTGACTCGCCTATCGGACGTGCGGCGGCTCAGTACCTGCATTTCCATGGTGTCGATACATCGCACATCCTTTTCGGAGGCCCGAGAATGGCCGTTTATTTCCTCGAAACCGGCGCAGCCATGCGCGGCAGCCAGATTGTGTACGACCGCGCCAACTCATCTCTCGCGACGATCGACCCGAAGGAACTGGATTGGGACAATATCCTGAAAGACGCGAAATGGTTTCACTGGGCGGGCATTACCCCTGCATTGTCACAAGAAGCCGCGGACGCATTGCTCGACGGTATCAAAGCTGCCCGCAAACGCGGCATTACCGTCTCCGGTGATATTTTCTACCGTGCCAATTTGTGGAAGTATGGCAAAAAACCATCCGATATTCTCCCCGAACTGACTGCCGGAACGGATGTTGTAATCGCCAACAGCATCAATATCAAAGAGATTTTTGACATTGACGGAAACGATTTTGTCGAATCCTGCGTCAATTTACAGAAGGCTTTCCCGCAGGTGAAAACTGTGGTGGATACCAAAAGAACGTCGATCAGCGCGTCGCATAACTTACTGAGAGCGTTTTTGTGGAACGGCAAAGAGCTGCTCGAAACGGAAGACATCGAGATTAATCCGATCATTGACCGCGTAGGTGGCGGCGACGCATTCATTGCCGGCCTTATCCACGGCCTCATTACCTTCGACGACCAGCAGAAAGCGCTTGAATTTGGTGTAGCCGCTTCTGCATTGAAGCATACCATCGAAGGTGACGCATTGATTTCGACGATCGCGGAAGTAGAAGCCATCCGTCAGGGAGAGACCTCAGGAAGAATCAAACGCTAGTAACCTGGCCAACAACAATCATGGATAAAGAAACAACACTGGTATTATTGAACGAAGTCGGCGTACTGCCGCTGTTCTACCATGCGGATATTGAAATCGCCAAAGAGGTGATCAACGCGGCATACCGCGGAGGCGCGCGCGCATTCGAGTTCACCAACCGTGGTGATAATGCCTATAATGTATTTACGGAGCTTCTGGCTTATGTTAAGGAAAGCCTGCCCGGCCTTTCGCTCGGTATCGGTACCATTTACGATGCGGAAACCGCACAAAAATTCATCGATGCAGGCACTGATTTCATCGTGACCCCGTGCCTCAATCCGGCAGTAGGCCAGGCTTGTTCGAAAGCCGGTATCCCATGGATTCCGGGCATTACTACGTTGACTGAAATTTACAATGCGCAACAAGCTGGTGCGGAAGTAGTGAAACTTTTCCCGGGCGAAGTCGTTGGTTCCGCATTCGTGCGCGCGATCCGCGGGCCTATGCCTAAGGTGAAAATCATGGTAACCGGCGGTGTGCAGCCAACCAAGGAAAGCATTAACGAATGGTTCGGCGCTGGTGCTTATGCCGTAGGGTTAGGCTCAAACCTGTTCCCGAAAGATGTGGTAGCAGAAGGAAACTACCCATGGATCGAGCAGAAAGTAGCTGAAAGCATCGCGCTCGTAAAGGAGTTCCGCGCGAATAGCTGATTAATATTCCAAAATATCGCTCAGGCGGGTGGAGAAACCGATAAGTACTTCACCGCCTGAAAGCGTTTCTTCAAAATGCACTGCAAGCGGAGGCTTGCCCGGTTCGTAAACGTAGGTCGTCTGGTTTTTCGGACACACTAGCCAGGCAAGCTTCACGCCGTTTTCAAGCCACTTCACCATTTTTCGTTCCAGGTAACGGAGGCTATCTGTTTTGGATTGTAATTCAATCACAAAATCCGGCGCCATGTATGGGAACGAATTCTTTTCATCGTCTGTCAGCGCATTCCAGCGGTCTATTTGTATCCAGGCAACGTCCGGTACCCGCATGGACCTGTCTTGAAGAAAAAAACCTCCATTTGATTCAATTACCTTTCCTCCCTTTTTCTTGCGGTTCCAAATAGCTATTTCGGCGATTAATTCACTGTTGTTAGAACTGCCAAGGAGAAAGGTGGGTGTCATAGTGATGTGTAGTTGACCATTTTCATCACGCTCCACGTTCAGGTCAGGGTTAGCCACGCAGAATGCGACCAATTCGTCGTCGGTGAAATACGGATGTGCAGGTATGTTCAATGGGAGAATCATAATGTGCTTTTTATCAAATATAAGCATTTTCCAAAATGAATGCCAATTGACTTTCTCCTGCATAATTTTGTAACTTATAAGGCAATTAGCCGTGACAAAGTTATGCTTACCGTTGCCATCATTATTTCGCTGATCCTGTTTTCACTCGGGTTTATCGTAACGCCGGGGAATGCTAAGTACCTTATATCGGGGTATAATATGATGTCCGAAGCCGACCGCGCGAAGATGGACATTGTTTCCTACGTAAGGTTTTTCAAAAGATTCCACATCTTCCTCGGTATCAGTGAACTCGCAGGGGTATTGATACTCAATATTTTCAATGCCAATTGGGCTACGGTCTTTATGGTGATGTACCCGCTTCTGGCGTATGTCTACATGATCGCCGTGGGGAACCGCTACTACACCGGCACGAGCGGCCAGCGGGTGGGAACTTACATAGCCGTGGCCATCATGGTTGTGGTCGTGATAGGCGTT
>CAMLNK010000638.1 GCA_946481035.1 uncultured Dyadobacter sp.
AATGCCCCGGATATCTAGCTTTTCAACGGCTACCGGCGACTTCATAACGCTTTCCTCCACACGCGAGGCGGAAATCACGATTTCGCGCCCGAGCACGGGCTGCTCTACCAATTTAATATCCAGGTTCGAAACGCTCGCCGCAACCGCGATTTCCTGGGTTTGAAAACCTACCGAGCTGACGATAATGGAAAATGGAGGGGTAGAAGTTGTGGAGAGAGAAAATTCACCTTTTGTATCAGTTATAGTACCGGCCACTTTGCCTAGTATACGAATGCTTACGCCTGCGAGCGGCTCCTGGGTGACCGATTCGGTAACCTTGCCTGTTAAACTAATCTGTGCAAAAGAATGTTGGCACAACAACAATGCAAGGAGCGAAAAAAGCAGGTTTCTGAGGAGTGCAGAAGTTTGGTTCATAGTCAGTATAATGGGTTGATGTCTTTAACAAGTTACTAATAAATCAATTTTGTTGACATAATATTCCAATTTTTTCTTTGGGTATTTATAAAATAAAATAGACGAAAGTATAAACCAAGTAGTTCGATACCGGAAAGTGAATTTAATGTACCGACGAAGGATTGCTGTAAATGCCATGAACTAATTTTCCGGGACTTTAACAGGGCCGGGTTGAGCATACTGACTCTTTAATCATTAGTTTTGAGGGGTTTTATTTTGACGTTACAACAAACATACCTTACACAACACAGATGCAGGACACTTATGTGATAATCATGGCAGGAGGCGTAGGTACCCGTTTCTGGCCGTTTAGCCGGACGGATTTTCCGAAGCAATTCCATGATGTGCTGGGCACAGGCAGGACGCTGTTGCAGCAAACTGTCGACAGGTTCGATGGCGTTTGCCCTATCGAGAATATTTATATAGTGACCAGTCACGAATATAAGAATCTGATCAAGGAGCAGATCCCCGAATTGACGGACGATCAGATCCTGCTGGAACCGCACCGGCGGAACACCGCGCCATGCATCGCTTACGCGTGCTATAAAATCGCGGCCCGCAACCCTAATGCGAACGTTGTGGTGGCACCGGCGGACCATATTATCTTAAAAGAAGAGGTTTTCAAGGATACCATTAAGGTGGCGCTCGGCGCAACCCGCAATGAGGATATTCTCGTTACGCTGGGCATTCAGCCGACCCGCCCCGATACCGGTTATGGTTATATCCAATATATTCCCGATAAGCTTACCGTCAAAAAGGTGAAGTCGTTTACCGAAAAGCCGCATTTGGAGCTTGCATTGCAGTTCCTCGACAGCGGTGATTTCGTCTGGAATGCGGGTATTTTTGTCTGGAATATCAATGCGTTCAAAAAGGCCCTGGCCCGTTTCCAGCCCGACATCGCGGAAATCTTCCAGGGTGGCAACGATCATTACTACCTGGATTCCGAGGATTCATTCGTTCAGCGTGCCTATCAGCATTGCGGAAGCATTTCCATCGATAATGGCATCATGGAAAAGGCCGAAAATGTCCACGTGGTGCTGGCAAGTTTCGGTTGGTCGGACCTGGGAACCTGGAAATCGATGTATGAAGTATCGGAAAAGGACGCCAACATGAACGTAACGGACGGCAACCTCATCCTGCACAACACCACAAACTCGATCATCAAAACGCCCAAAGACAAGCTGGTAGTTGTCAACGGCCTCGACGGTTTCATCGTCGCCGAATTCGACGGCGTGCTGCTGATCTGCAAAAAGGATGATGAACAGAAGGTGAAGGAATTCGTGGCGCAAGCCAAGGAGCTGGATCCGAAATATGTTTGATTATTAATATATACCGCAGGGAAAGCCAGGTCGTTGAGGCCTGGCTTTTGTTGTTTATAGCCAATTCACGCATTCGATTTGTCTTTTTCTACCTTCTGTATGGTTTCAATAAGGGTAGCCTCATCCAACTTCTGGACTCCCTTGATGATGTCAATGCCTTCCAAAGATTTCCGTTGTTGATTTACTGTCTTGGACAGAAGCCGTAGCCTTTCTGTTTTGGAAAGGCCCTGACTTATCAGAATAGAGTTCAGGCTTTCGATATTTGAAAGAATCGCGAGATCGTTAATGCTGGCAATGTCACGGATATTATCGCCGGCGGAAGCTCTCTTAGCATTGGCCTGCTTCCAATCTTTTGCGGTGCATCCCCACATGGCAATGTTGAGCATATCCGCCTCATCTGCATAGAGAAGCCATTCTTTGGCTTTGGTGTATCCAGCTTTGGGAACGATGTAGTCTCGGACAGCGTCGGTATGGATTTTGTAGTTTGCTTTACTTAATATCCTTTTTACGTTCCATTCAAGATTGTAAGCATTGGATTCCTGCTCTTTGAGGCGCTGGTACTCCTTCACAACATAAAGTTGAAACATCGGGCTGATCCACATGCCAAAGTTGAAGGCGATGTCTTTATGCGCGAAAGTTCCGCCATATCGACCGGCTTTCGCAACTAGACCAATCGCGTTCGTCCTTTCGGTCCAATCTTTGACGCTGATTTTGAAGGAATTGACGCCAGATTCTTTTCTAATTATGGCGAATTCGCCATAATTAAAACTCGGATTATTCAGCTCTTCCCATGCGTTCAGATATTCAAGGGTGTTGGAATTCCTAAGCCAATCGCTGATAAAGAAATCACCGTCTTTCGCTCTAATCATATCGGTGATACAGATGTAGTCTTCTGAATTAATTTGGGTCAGACGTATTTCTATTTCCTGAACAATTATCGTTTTCTTAGCCATTCTTAGGTGATTTAGTTTGAGAACTAAACCCTTCTAATTGGCCCTGTTAATGTTGTCTCAACGATTGGATGCATATCCGGTGTGTATGACTTATTTAAAGGCCCCAACTGCCTCGAAACATTCTAATTAGGGTGGATTCGCCCTAATTAAAACCAATAACCTCATTAGAGAAAACGTCGCCCAGATAATGCCGACTTCCGGTTGATGAACCAGGCGTTCCGCTGGCAAATGGAAATCCTCAAAATCCAAGTCTGTAATGTATAATTCGGTCTGAGTACCACAACTATACATTGATATGAGAAAGAAGAAATTTAAGAATCTGGTTGTGGATTGTGATACGCTGAGACTCCGCGAAAGAGTTAAGGAAGCCATAAGGCAAAGCGAAGCAGGGGAATGCTATTCCAATGAAGAAGTATTTGAGGAAATCAGGCAGATGCTCAGGAGGAAAAAAGGAGAACAAAGGCAGTCTAGTCGTTAGCTTTCAACACCTTCTCAATCTCAAAAAATCTTACATCCGCCTTCACATGCTCCAAAATCCTTTGCGAGCGCTCCGGCCTGGCATCGGTAATGAAAACCTGGGCCAGAAAGCCGGTATCAATGAGTTCGATCAATTTGTGAATGCGCCGGTCGTCGAGTTTGTCGAAAATATCGTCCAGCAGCAGAATGGGCGTTTTGCCTTTTTCTTCTTTTAACAATTCAAACTGCGCGAGTTTGAGGGCGATCAGGAAAGACTTTTGCTGGCCCTGCGACCCGAATTTCTTTAAGGTAACCCCGTCGATTTCGAAAACATATTCATCCTTATGCACGCCCTTGCCCGTACGTTGGGCATGCAGGTCGCGGCTGCGGTTGCGACGGAACTCGGCGGGGAAATCGGGGCTGGCTACTTCGCTTTCGTAGATCACATCCACTTTTTCGTGCCCGCTGCTGAGGAATTCGTAGTATTTGCAGAAGAGCGGGATGAATTTTTGCATGAACGTCGCGCGGTGCCCGTGAATGCGTTGCGAGAGCACGATCAGCGGCTCGTTGTAGGTTTCGAGCAGGTCTTCGTCGAGGTAGTTGCGTTCGGCGAAGAGTTTTAAAAGCCCGTTGCGCTGGGTGAGTATCTTATTGTATTGCAGGAAATCGCCAAGGTACCCGGGCACGGCCTGGCCGAGGACGCCGTCGAAAAAGCGGCGGCGTTCTTCGCTGCCGTCGCGGATAAGGTCGGTGTCGTC
>CAMLNK010000639.1 GCA_946481035.1 uncultured Dyadobacter sp.
AGAGAAGGATTTACTGGGAAGCGTTCAGAAAGTGACAGTGCATTTGTATGGTTCATTGGCCAAAACGGGCAAGGGACATGGTACCGATATCGCAGTGATCCTCGGTTTGAGTGGCTATGACCCGGTGACGATCGAGACAAGCTCGATCGATCGCATTCTGGCGGACATCGCAACGAGCGAAACGATCCGCTTGCGCGGGGAAATGCAAATTCATTTCAATCCTAAAACGGATGTAGTATTCCACAAAACGGAATCGCTTCCATTTCACCCAAATGGGGTGGCTTTTGCGGCTGTTTGTTCGGACGGGCAGGTGCTGGAAGAAACTTACTACTCGATAGGCGGTGGTTTTGTGATCCAGGAGGGCCGGGAGGCAGCTACCGGTTCGGTATCGCGGGAAATTCCCTATCCGGTCGACGATGCTTCTGACTTGCTGGAATGGCACCGGGTCACCGGCAAAGCGATTTGGGAGCTGGTACTGGACAATGAGCGTGTTTGGCGGGACGATGCGACTATCAGAAAGGATCTATTGAATATCTGGCGTGTCATGCAGGAGAGTATTTTCCTCGGTTGCCAGCATAAGGGCGTATTGCCAGGCGGGCTGAATGTCCAGCGCCGGGCCGCCGAATTGAACCAAAAACTATTAAAAGGCCACGCCTGCACAGGCTGTGACGAGTGGGTCGAGCTTATCCGGAGTAGCGGTGCGGGATTTAATTATACGCTTGATTGGGTAAGTTGCTTCGCATTGGCGGTGAATGAGCAGAACGCTTCTTACAGCCGCGTGGTGACTGCGCCTACCAATGGCGCGGCTGGCGTGATACCGGCCGTTCTGCAATTCCACGTCACATTTTGCGGCGGTACGGAAGAAGATATTTTCAGGTTTTTGCTCACGGCGGGCGAGATCGGCAGCATTTTCAAAAAAGGCGCGACGATTTCAGCGGCAATGGGCGGTTGCCAGGCTGAAATAGGGGTATCCTCGGCAATGGCGGCAGCCGGACTGGCGCAGGTTTCCGGCGGAACTGTCGAGCAATGCCTAATGGCTGCGGAAATCGCGATGGAACATCATCTTGGGCTTACTTGCGACCCGGTGGCCGGGTTAGTGCAAATCCCCTGTATCGAGCGCAACACAATGGGCGCGATCAAGGCTATTACCGCTTCCCAGCTGGCATTGCAAAGCAACCCGGACAATGCGAAGGTCTCCCTGGATAATGTGGTTAAAACCATGTGGCAAACCGCATTGGATATGAATAACCGCTACAAGGAGACTTCCGAAGGCGGGCTTGCGGTGAATATCCCGATCAGTCTGAGCGAATGCTAGCGCGGACTTTGGGCTATAATTTCAGTAGCAAATGCGCCAGACCGAAATAAACGCCATAACCGATAAGGTCATTGGCCGTAGTGATAAAGGGCCCCGAAGCCACTGCGGGATTAATACCGATCTTTTCAAGCAAAATCGGTGTTAATGTGCCCATAAAAGAGGCCAGAAATACCACCGACATTAATGCCGTCGAGACAACCAGCGCCAATTGCAGCTCATTGCCGATCAGCATATTGAACCCGAATACGATAGCGCTGATAATAAGCCCGTTGATAAACGCGACTGCAAACATTCTGATCAGACGCTGGCCTAATGTAGTGTCGATACCCGTCTTATCTGCAAGGCCTTGAAGGATAATGGAAGACGTCTGGATCCCCACATTTCCCCCCGTTGAACCGATAATAGGAATAAATGCGGCCATAGCCGGGATGATTTTGAGATCGCCTTCAAAAAAGCTGATAAACTTCGCCGCGAGTATCCCGCCCATCATACCCACAAGCAGCCAAGGCAAACGCGCCCTGGTTTGCTGCCAGATGCTGTCGTCTTCCTCCACGTCTCCGGTAATACCCGCCATGGCCAGGGTATCTGAGCTGGCCTGGTCGGTGATCACGTCCACGATGTCGTCGATCGTAATGCGGCCCAGCAGTTTTCCCTGCACATTCACGACGGGTAGGGCATCAAGGTCATAGCGTCGCATGAGCTCTGCAACTTCTTCGGCCGGGCGGTAGGTTTCCACGAAAATCACGTCCTTATCGTACAGGCTCTCGATTTTCGTGTTCTTGTGGGCCAGCACAATCCTTTTCAGCGAGAGAATACCCAGTAGTTTACCAAAATCGTCGACCACATACACCGCATACACTTTCTCAACGTCCTCGGCCTGGGTACGCAGTTCTTCGATGCATTGGTTGACTGTCCAGTTTTCGTTGGCTTTCACAAGCTCTTTCTGCATCAGACCACCGGCCACGTCCTCATCATAATGCAGCAGGTCGAGAATAAACCGGGCCTGTTCGCGGTCTTCGAGCAATGCGATTACCTCTTCGCGCAGGCGGATGGGCTGCTCGTTGAGCAAATCCACCGCGTCATCCGAATCGAACAGGTTGACGAACTTGGATATTTCTTCCGATGTAAATGCCTTCAAAAAGTTGCGGCGCTCGTCCCGGTCCATATCGGCCAGGATCGCCGCGCCTGTTTCGATGTTCAGCTGGCTGATCAGGAATTTGGCGCTTTCGGTTTCCAGCTCGTACAACAGGCTGGTAATATCCGCAGCAAAGAGGTTCTCCATTTCCGACCGGATGGCCGCAGAGTCCTCTTTTTCAATCAGTTCCTGAATGTGGTCTACGTATAGCTGGGTTAATTCGAAAGTCATCGTAATCGAGCTTTTAGCGATTGGCGAAATGCTTTTAGCTTACTTAATATACTGTCTCAGAGCGGGTTTAGTTCGATGCCTGCGCGTTTTGGGCAAGTAGCGTCAACGTAACGAAATCCTGAACGCTCAATTGTTCGGCCCGTTTGTTGAGCAGCGGATGGTCCGGTATTTCGCCTACCGGCTTCAACGCATTCCGCAGGGTCTTGCGCCGCTGGTTGAATGCTGTTTTTACCACCCTGAAAAACATTTTTTCATCGCATTCCAGTGCTGCAACCGCATTTCGGCGCAGCCTTATCACTCCTGACTGCACTTTCGGCGGTGGGTCGAATGCGCCAGGAGGCACCGATACCAGGTAATCGATATCGTAAAACGCCTGCAAAAGCACGCTGAGAATGCCATAATCCTTGTTTCCCGGAGGCGACGCGATGCGTTGAGCCACCTCTTTTTGCAGCATACAAACGATCTCGGGAATGCGGTCTCGGATTTCCAGCGCCCGGAAAAATATCTGGGAGGAAATGTTGTACGGGAAATTCCCGATAATCGCGAACTTGTCAGCAAAATACTCACCCGGGTTGAATTTCAGGAAGTCGCCGGCGATAATGCGTGGCGCCAGGTCGGGATAATGCTTTTCAAGATAGGCCACCGATTCGGTGTCGATCTCGATAACGTGGGTAGTAAAATTGGTTTTGGGTAAAAGAAATTGGGTAAGTACGCCCATACCCGGCCCGATTTCCAGGACGCGGTCGTAGCCACCGTGGCCGGACAGTCCGTCGACGATGCGCTGGGCAATATTCAAATCTTTCAGAAAGTGCTGGCCCAGATGCTTTTTGGCCCGCACTTTGGAATCATCCGGTTTTTTATAATTCATTTTCACAGGCCAAAATTACGTCTTAATTCGTAGATTTAACGAATAAAGAATTGGAAGGAAACTTAAAAGTGCGATTGTACCGGGACCCATGGAACTGATTTTATCCCAAACCGACTGGCAGACTATTCACCACACACTCCAACATTTGAACCTGATCGGAATTACGTTTTCGCCGGACTTCGTCATCCGCAGCGTGAGCCCGCATGCCCTGATGAAAACGGGCTGGCACGAGTCGGACCTGGTCGGTTTCAGCATATTCGATAAGTTGATACCGAAGGAAGAGGAGCATGAGGTGCGGCAGATGCTGGAAGAGGGTATTCAGGGCAAGCGAAAGCTTGAACAGCGGGAAGTGCCTTTTCTGGCTCAGAAAGGGACGCT
>CAMLNK010000640.1 GCA_946481035.1 uncultured Dyadobacter sp.
TGGAATTTTTATGGTATTCACATCAAAAACCCTTTGAAAAAGGAGGCTGTAAAACCGGGCAAACCTGTTGCCAAGGCCACCGTGCCGGTAAAAAAGCCCGCAGCAAAACCAGCAGCGAAAGCACCTGAGAAACCCGCTCCGGCACCGAAGAAAGAACCCGAAATGGCTGTTTTGAAGGGTACAGTTTATAATGCGAAGACGAAAGAGCCTATTGCCGCACAACTTTCCTATATCGAAGGCCGCGATACGCTGCAAATCCGGTCGTCGTCCGGAAAATACCGCGTGGGTGTGGAGCCGGGTGGGCAGTATAAATTTCGTGTGATGGCTCGTGGCTATTACGGCTCGTCGTTCAGCCTTGCGCCGGGCGATTCCTCCCGCAAATCGTTCGATCAGGACGTGTACCTGACACCTCTGATCGTGGGCGAAACGATTTTGTTGCCTAATATCTATTTTGAAACCTCTCAATACACATTACTGCCGGAATCCTTCGAAGAACTGAACCGGCTGGTAGATGTTATGCGCGACAGCCCGACTGTCAGGATCCGGGTGGAAGGCCATACCGATAATGTCGGGGATTTTGACAAAAACCTCGAACTCTCCCGCCAGCGCGCAGAGTCGGTTAAAAATTACCTGATCGAAAAAGGCATTGAAAGCAGCCGCATTGAAGCAAAGGGCTACGGCGGCACCCGCCCGATCACAAAAGGCGGCGGAGAAGAGCGGAAAAAGAACCGCAGGGTGGAGTTTGTGATAACCGAAATGTAGTCGGTAATGTCGGCTTTCGTCAGGAATGGTCATTTGTGGTCAGGAGTAGTCAAGTACAGTCATTGATGGTCAGGAGTAGTCAAGGGTAGTCAGGAATTGTCATTGATAGTCAGATATTGTCACTAACGGAAACACAAATTCTCCTCCTGACTATATCTGACAACACTTGACTACCCCTGACAACAAATGACCACGCTTGACCATTAACGACGGCAACGCCCTACCGCGCCTTGATAATATTCGTGAATTCGCGTGATTTCAACGAAGCGCCGCCTACCAAGCCGCCGTCGATATCGGGTGCAGCGAACAGCTCGGGTGCGCTGGCAGCTGTAACGCTTCCGCCGTAAAGGATCGAAATTTCGTCAGCTACTTCCGCACCGTATTTAGAAGCGAGGTGCGCACGCAATGCCGCGTGCATTTCCTGCGCCTGCTCAGCCGAAGCCGTAAGGCCGGTTCCGATCGCCCAGATTGGTTCGTAAGCGATTACCACCGATTTCAGCTGCTCTTCCGACAGGTGGAAAAGGCTTTCTGTAATCTGGTTTTTCACAAAACCGATATAATCTTCATTCTGACGCTGTTCGAGTGACTCACCGCAGCAGAAAATAGGCGAAACGCCGAAAGAAAGTGCCGTATTTACTTTTTCAGCCAGCAATGCATTGGTTTCGTTGAAATACTGGCGGCGCTCGCTGTGGCCGATCAGCACATACTGTACACCGATCGATTGCAGCATTTGTGCGGAAATTTCACCGGTAAATGCGCCCGAAACTTTATCGGAGCAGTTTTGAGCCGCCAATGCGAAGTTAGGCTCGCTCTCGATATATTTTTGAATCGTAGTAAGGTAAATCGCAGGAGGGCAAAGGATGATTTTCGCGTCATTCCGGACCTCGTCTTTGGCCATGTTAACGAGCTCTGAAGTAAGCGCAACTGCTTCATCCAGAACCTTGTTCATCTTCCAGTTACCGGCAACAATTTTTTTTCGCATGAGAAAATTTTTATTATGGGAAAAAGTCATTTTACGCAACAAAAGTACCATATTTTCCTCATTTACATGATTATATATATGTGATCAAAAAAATGTCGGAAAGTTTGCACATATCGAGATTTTTTTGTGTTTTATTAATGTGAAAAGAACTATTTTTACTTGAATTAACCGATTGGACTGAATTCGATACTTAGCGTACACCGAAGAATATAAATAGAGTTTCAAGTCATTTATAATCAACGTGTTGAAAATGTCACCCCGGGATTAGAAAATTAGCCATTTAAAGAAAGGAGGCCACGATGAAAACGTCTAAGTGGTTTATAGCAGCGATCATACTTTTTACTCACACCCTGACATTCGGCCATTCCAGCGACGTACCCCCTGTATCAGAGGAAAAGTATGGTTACTTTTTAGACAAAAACCATAAAACAGCACGCATCCCGTTCGAGCTGCATTCCAACCTGATATTGCTTTACGCGAAGATCAACGACAATGATTCACTGCGTTTTATCCTGGATACGGGTGTCAGTTCCATTATCATTACCGATCCCTACGTCCTGAAAGCCGATAAGCTGCGTATGACCCGCAAAGTGAACCTCACAGGCGCGGGCGAAGGGGCGTCCATTTCCGCGCACGTGGCGATCGACAACCGGTTTTCGATGGGCAGGCTGAAAGCCAACCACCAGAACATCGTGATCCTCGAACAGGATTTCCTGCGCCTTTCCGAGTACGTGGGCGTACCTGTGCACGGGATTTTCGGCTATGAAATCTTCAACAACTTTGTCGTAACCATCGATTTTGCCAAAAAGGAAATACTTCTGATGCGGCCCGACAGGTACAAATACAAAACCAGCAAAGGCGACAAACATCCGCTCATTATCGAGGATACCAAGCCGTTTACCGATGCCGTAACGCTGTTTGCGGATGGCCGCGAGCATCCGATCCGTGTGCTGATCGATACCGGTGCCGGGCATGCATTGCTGCTGAACAACACCCGCAAGGAAACTTTCCGCTTGCCGGAAAAAGTAATCCGCGCGCAATTGGGCCGTGGCTTGAATGGCGTTATCAACGGGAACCTGGGCCGGGTCGATAAAATGCGGCTGGGCCGTTTTGAGCTCAATAATGTGGTAGCGTCGTTTCCCGACAGCGTGGCATTTGGCTCGAAAATCAGGGCCGGTGCCGAGCGGCAGGGCAATATCGGCTGCGAGCTGCTCCGCCGTTTCAAAGTCACATTCAACTACGGCGAGCGCTATATGGTGCTGAAACCGATCAAAAGCCGCCTGCGCGAGAAATTCGAGCATGATATGAGCGGCATGGAGATCCGCGCCGAGGGCAGGGACTTACGTAACTACATCGTGAACCACATCGTGGACGACTCGCCCGCAGCACGCGCGGGCCTGATGGAGGGCGATCAGCTGCTGTTTATAGACGACCATTCCGCTTCTGAGCTCAATGTGAGTGAAATATATAAGCTCATGCAGCGTGGCGACGGGAAAAACGTGGACCTGCTCGTGAAACGCAAAGGCGATATTTTCTTTACCCAGATCACACTGCGCAGAATGATTTAGTACTTTTGGCCAAACTAAAACCCGGCCATTTGGAACGCTTCATTATCACGGAAGACGGCTCGCATTCGTTGTTCAGCGCGCAGTTCAAGCAGCAATACCATTCCCTGCAAGGTGCTTTGAATGAATCGGAGCACATTTATATCAACCTTGGTTTGAGGCCGGCCCTTGAAAACGGGCCGGTTTCTGTTTTTGAAATGGGTTTTGGAACAGGTTTGAATGCATTTCTCGCCTGGAAACTGGCCGATCAGCTTCAAGAGCAGGTTTTCTACACTTCCGTGGAAGCATATCCCGTTTCATTGCTGGAAGCATCGCAGCTCAACTACGAAGAAGCGACGGGTGAAAAAGGCTTTATGCAGCTGCATAATGCGCCATGGGAAAAGGAAACAGCTATTTCCCCTTTTTTTACCCTGCGAAAGGAAAAAACAACCTTGGAGGACTTCATGTCGGACCGGTTTTTTGACGTCATTTTCTACGACGCATTCGACCCGCAGGCGCAGCCTGAGCTCTGGACCGCAGAAATTTTTACCAAAATAGCGGCCCAAACCCGGCCCGGAGGCGTATTAGTGACATATTCGTCGAAAGGTATCGTTAAAAGGGCATTGGCCGCCGCT